>JAFDWA010000161.1 GCA_018268735.1 Actinomycetota bacterium
TGGAGCGGACCTACACGGTGTGCAGCCAAGGCGGTCCGGGCGTCGAGATGTCCCTCAAGCGCTGGGTCCTGAGCCGTGAGCTCGACCGGGTCACGGCGGCTGCCAACGTCCACCTCCAGCAGATGACGGGTCAGCGCTACTCCCTGCGGCGCCGCGGCGAGCGCACCGACGGTCGGAGGGCGTTCGGGCTCGACCTCGAGGTGTTCGACGCGCAGACAGGACGGCCCCGTTCGACGTCGTCGCTGTCGGGTGGCGAGCAGTTCCAGGCATCCCTCGCGCTCGCGCTGGGCCTCGCGGACGTCGTCAGCCACGGTGGTGCCAGCAGCGGCAAGCGCTTCGAGGCGCTGTTCGTCGACGAGGGGTTCGGATCCCTGTCGAGCGAGGCCCTCGACGACGCCATCGAGACGCTGCACCAGCTCCACGCCACGGGCCGAATGGTCGGCGCGATCACCCACGTCGAAGCGATGAAGCAGCAGCTCCACGTCGGCATCGAGGTCCGCCGACGCGACGACGGCGTCGGTTCGACCCTGCAGGTGCATCCATGATCGAGATCCACCTCGACGAACGAGCTGATCGCGCGGCGTCGCGCCTGGCAGAGCTCCTCGCGTCCGCTCCGGCCGATCCGATGGCTCCGGAGTGGATCGCGGTGCCCTCCACCGGCATGCGCCGCTGGCTCGACCTGGAGCTGGCCCGGCACCTCGGGGCGAGCAGCCCCGGATCGGGCGACGGCATCTCCGCCAACATCGACTACGCCTTCCCGGGCGCACTCCGCAGCCAGGTCCTCGGCACCGACGACGTCTGGTCGGTGGACCGCCTGGCGTGGGCGGTGCTGGAGGTCGTGCACCACCACCGCGAGGACCCCTTCGTGTCCGACCTGGTCGGCGGCGGCGATCGCTCGGCGCGCTACGCGACCGCCCGACGCGTCGCCGATCTCTTCGACCGGTACCACCTGCACCGACCGGAGATGGTTCGGGCATGGGCGCGCGGCAGCGACCTGGACGGTGCCGGCAGGATGCTCGGCGACCACGACCGCTGGCAACCCCACCTGTGGCGGCTGGTTCGTGACCGTCTTCGCAAGCCCGGACCGCCAGAACGCCTTCCCGGGCTGCTCGAGCGCCTCCGTGCCGGCGAGCTCGACCTCGACCTCCCGCCACGGCTCGTGCTCTTCGGCCTCACCGTCCTTCCGGGCGGACCGTCGTTCCTCGAGCTCGCCGACGCCGTTGCGCTGCGACGCGACGTCCACCTGTTCCTGCTCGAGCCGTCGACGGCGTCGAACCGGCGCGTCGCAGGGCTCACCCCGTCGACCGCCGGGGCACGCCTCCGCTCCGAGGATCGCAGCGCGGACCTCGTCCAGCACCCGCTCCTGCGATCCTGGGGTCGCCTCCCCAGAGAGACCGCCATCATCGTCAGCGACGTCCGCCGTGACAGCCCGTCCGTCGAACGGACCTCGACGGCAGCTCCGGCCGCTCCGGCCGCTCCGGCAGCTCCGGCAGCTCCGGCAACCACGCTGCTCGCAGCGCTCCAGGAGGACCTGCGCTCGGATCGTGCACCCGCCGGCGAGCACGTCTTGGACCCCGGCGACGGATCGATCCAGTTCCACGCGTGCCACGGCCCGGCCCGCCAGGTCGAGGTGCTGCGCGACGCGCTCCTCCACCTGCTCGCCCGCAGCGACCTCGTGGAGGACGACATCGTGGTGATGTGCCCCGCACTCGAGCGGTTCGCCCCGCTGATCGAAGCCGGCTTCGGTCCGACGGCAGCCGGTGCTCCCCCGCTCCGGGATGCCGCGCACCTTCCCGCGCTGCGCTACCGCATCGCGGATCGCTCCATCGGAACCGACAACCACGTGCTCGACGCCACGCGGGCGCTGCTCGAGATGCTCCCCGGCCGCTTCGAGGCACCGACGGTGCTCGACTTCCTCGCACGGCCCCCTGTGCGCACCCGGTTCGACCTCGACGACGACGACCTCGCCAGGATCGGCGACTGGGCGGCCGACGGCCGGATCCGCTGGGGGCTCGACGCCGATCACCGGAGCGCCTCGGGGGTGCCGGCGGAGATCACGACGAACACGTGGCAGTCAGCCCTCGACCGACTGCTCGTCGGCGCGGCGATCCACGACGAGGCGCTGGCGGTCGGCGACGTCGTCCCACTCCCCATCGACGACCAGGACGCCGACCTCGCCGGACGCCTCGCCGAGGTCATGTGGCGGATCGGGCGACAGGTCGACGAGATCACGGTGGCTCGGCCCGTCCGCCGCTGGCTCGAGTGGTTGAACACGACAGCCACGGACCTGTTCGAGGTCGACAGCGAACGCTCGTGGCAGATGCGGGCGCTCCGGCGCGTGCTTCGCGACATCGCCGAGACGTCGTCCCTCGACGGACGTCCGATCGACGTCGACATCGACTACGCGGACCTCCGAGCGCTGCTCGAGGACCGCCTCCGCGCCGAGTCGGGTCGTCCCGACTTCTTCCGTGGCGGCATCACGGTCACCTCGACCACACCGTTGCGCTGGGTGCCGTTCCGCGTCGTCGCGCTCCTCGGGATGGACCAGGATGCACTCGGTTCGGGACCCGTCGAGGGCGACGACCTCATCGCCGCAACGCCGTTCCTCGGCGATCGGGATCAGCGCGCCGACCTCCGCCAGTCGCTGCTCGAGGCGGTCCTCGCCGCTGGAGAGCACCTCATCGTGGTTCGCGACGGACATCGCCTCGGTACGAACCAACCGGTGCCCGCACCGGTCGCAGTGGCCGAGCTGCACGACGCCGTCCTCGCGATGCTCCGGCCGGAGGACCACGACGAGGCGGCCCGTGTCCTGGAGGTGCACCACCCACGCCAGGGCTTCGACGATCGATGCTTCCGCCCCGGAGCGCTGGCCGCACACACCGACGCGCCCTGGAGCTTCGATCCGGCGGCGCTCGCGGATGCACGTGCACGCCGCCGCTCCGCCAGCGCGGTGGACCCGGTGTTCCTCGCCGCTCCGCTCCCCACCGAGCCGCTCCCTGACCTCACCCTCGCGCAGCTCCACGCATTCCTCCGGAATCCGGTGCGGTGGTTCCTCGAGCGCCGCCTCCGCGTCCGGCTCCCGCAACCCGACGAGGCCCTGAGCGTCGTGCTCCCGACCACGCTCGGCGGACTCGACCGTTGGCAGGTGGGCGAGCGGCTCCTGCAGCGACTCCTCGACGGTCGGAGCGTCGAGGAGTGGGTCCGGATCGAGCGTCGCCTCGGTGTGGTGCCGCCAGGGGTCCTCGGCGACGCGGCGATCGAGTCCACCACGACGGCGGCACGAGACCTCGTGGACGAGGCCACGAGGCTCGGGTTCCGACCCGGGCCCGGCACCCCGGTCCCGATCGACATCACGCTCGACGACGGCGTCCGCATCACCGGCGTCGTCGATGTCCGACTCGACCCGTCGACCCCCGGTCCGGCACGGATCGGCTTCGCCAAGGGCAAGCCCAGCGACCACGTCGCCGCCTGGTTGGACCTCATGGCGCTCACCGCGACCGACCCGGCGACGCTCTGGCGCTCCGTGTCGGTCCGCAGCGGCCAGACCGCCACGAAGCCTCCCGAGTCGATGTCGCTCACCGTTGTCGGTGACGACCAGACAGAGCGCCACGAGACCGCTCTGCGCGCGTTGGACGTCGTCGTCGAGCTCCTGCGACACGGCATGGGAGAACCCCTCCCGATGTTCACGCGGTTGTCCCACGGGGTCGCGATCGGTGCGGCTGAACGCTCGATGTGGCTCGACCACGAGGGTCGGGGTGACGCCTCCGACGCCGCGAACTCGGTCGTGTACGGGGCCTACGACTACGACGACCTGCTCGCACTCCCGCCACGCGAGGGCGATCCGTCCGGGACCGGCAACCGGGTGTCGCGGTTCGCGCACCGGTTGTGGGACGAGATCCACACGAGTGCCACGACATGACCACCCAGCCGTTCGATCCGACCGGTCCGCTGCCCGAGCGCCTCCTCGCGATCGAAGCGAGCGCCGGCACGGGCAAGACGTTCACGCTCTCGGCCCTCGCCACGCGGCTCGTCGCCGAGGAGGGCATCGCCGCGTCCGAGCTGCTCATCGTGACCTTCACGCGCGCCGCCACCGCGGAGCTGCGCTCGCGCGTCCGACAGCAGCTCCTCGACACGTCGACGCTGCTGCGGGTCGACGCTCTCCACACCGACGCGCTGCTTGCCCACCTGGCCGACACCTCTGCCGAGGAGCGGTCGCTGCGATGCGAGCGGATGGAGCGAGCGGTGAGCGAGTTCGACACCGCGACGGTGACGACGATCCACGGGTTCGCGACCCAGGTGCTCGGGACCCTCGGCGTCACCGCCGGCACCGACCTCGACGCGACGCTCCTCGACGACACCGAGGACCTGCTCCCCAGCGTGTGCTCCGACGTGCTCGCCGCGGCGGCGGTCACCGTCGACCCGACGGCGACCCTCCCGACGCTCAAGGCGCTCGTGGAGGCCACCGACGTCGCCGCCAGGATCCCGGACCTCGACCTCGTCCCGACGGTCGACGAGCCGGGCACCGATCCTTCCCAGCGCCTCGCCGCGGACCTGGTCCGGCGCTGCGTCGAGGCGATCCACCGTCGTCGTCGCCATGCGGGCACCCTGAGCTTCGACGACGTGCTCTCGGAGTTGCGGGACGCGCTCCACGGGCCCGGCGCCCAGGCGGTGATCGCTGCGCTGCGCCAGCGGTTCCGTGCCGCGCTCATCGACGAGTTCCAGGACACCGACCCCGTCCAGTGGGACATCTTCTCCACGCTCTTCGGCAGCGACGGGAGCACCCGGCTGATCCTCGTCGGCGACCCGAAGCAGGCGATCTACTCGTTCCGGGGCGCGGACATCGCGACCTATGCCGACGCGGTGGCCCCACGCCCGGGCCTGCTGCGCCGCTCGCTCACCACCAACTGGCGAGCGGACGGCGCCGTCGTGGGATCCCTCAACACGCTCTTCGACGGGGTCGCCTTCGGATCGGAGGCCATCACCTACTCCGACGTCTCGGCCGCGCCGCAGCACGAGGACCTGCGTCTCGAGGCTGCGGACGGATCACCGCTGCCGGCGCTCGCCATCCGA
>JAFDWA010000162.1 GCA_018268735.1 Actinomycetota bacterium
CGTCCCGGCGACGGCGACGTTCTCCGTGCCGATCTCCTGAGCCACTCGCACCCGGGCGACCCCGACCCTGACTGGAGCACGAACATGAAGCGACCGAACATCCTGCGCCCGCTCGTCGGAGTGCTGTGCCTCGTGCTCGCGATCGCAGCGGGCGCACCGATCGCCGCCGCCCACGGCGACGAGGGGAAGCTCGAGGTGGTCTCGGTCACGCCGTCGGGGACCACCGCGGTGGTCACGGTCCGGTTGACCTACGGCAACGATGCCGAGGCGGTCGAGAGCGCGACGGTGACCATCGCCGGCGACGACGGGGCCGGCACCCGGCTCGATCCGGTTCCCATGCAACGCACCCAGCTGCCCGGTGAGTACACCGCGGATGTGTCCTTCCCGTCTGCGGGGACGTGGAAGCTCCGTGTCACCTCGGTCACTCCGGCGGCGACGCTGACCTTGACGCAGGACATCACGGCGGACCCGGGCGTGACGGCGTCGACCGGGACCTCGCTCGACGCGACGACGTCCAGCACGCCTCGCCCGACCGACGGAGAGCAGTCGGGAAAGCCGCTGGTCTCGACCGCCCCCTCGTCGACCGGCGATGGCGGCGGATCGGGGTCGACGACGTGGATCGTCGTCGGCGTCGTCGCGGTCGTGGTGGTCCTGGGTGCTGCGGTTCTGGTCGCCCGGCGGCGCTCGGGCGGCTCATCGGCGGAGTGACCCGTGCGGGAGCCCGTGATCAGGCGCTCGTCGCTGCGGTGACGATCGCTGCAGCGGCCCGGCCCGCGGCGTCGGCGTCGGTGTGCAGGAAGAAGCTCGGCTCGGTCAGCTCGAGCTCCAACACGACGGATCGTCCCGTGGGCTCGACCAGCAGGTCCACCCTCGCGTAGAGCAGCTCCGAACCCGTGCGTCGCCGGGCGGCGTCGAGCGCTCCGGCGGCGACGACGAGTTGCTCGTCGGTCGGCTCGCGAGGAGTGATGTCCTCGGGTGCGAACAGGCCGTCCACGGTGCCTGCGTCGACGCGCAGCAACGCTCCCTTCCGGAAGGCATGGCTGAAGCGACCGGCGAAGAACACCAGACCGGTCTCGCCCTCGTCGTCGACCGTGTCGAGGTAGGGCTGCAGCATGGCGCTCCGTCCGCTGCGCAAGATGGCGATCGCGTGTTCGGCGGCCCGATCGATCGACGAGGGATCGATGTCCGGAGCGGCGTGGCGGAAGGTGTCCCGGGCCCCAGCCGACACGGCCGGCTTCACCACGAAGCCGGTGTCCGGTGCTGCGGTCGCTGCGACCCATGCGGCAGCTCCGGCCCTGTCGGCGTCGGGCGTCGGGTCCAGGAAGCTCGTCGGGACGGTCGGCACGCCGTCGGACGCCAGGTCGAGCAGGTAGTGCTTGTCGGTGTTCCAGGTGATCACCGGCGCGGGGTTCGCGAGCCGGGTCACGGCACCGACACGACGTGACCAGGCAACGAACTCGTCGCGGCGGGAGGCGTAGTCCCAGGTCGAGCGCACCACCACGAGGTCGAAGCCACCCCACTGCACGTCGCGATCCGTCCAGTCCTGCTCGCTCGCTGTCGCACCGCGTGCGGCGAGGGCGGCCAGGAGCAGCGGAGCATCCTCGTCGACGGGGCGTGCCTCGGGGCAGGTCGCGATCGCGATCGTCGGGCCCAGCGCGCCGGTCGAGGTCGATGGCATGGGCGAGCGACGCTACCGCCGGAGCGAGCGGCGCGTCGCGTGCGTCGGTGGGGGAGCAGCGAAGGTCACCCGAGAAGGCGTGCGTCGCCCCGCAGCCGTCCGGGTCCTCGGTAGGGTCGGTGAGGTGAAGTCGCGTCGCACCGCTGTGACCTGGTTGCTCCGACTGGTGGTGCTGGTCGCCGTTGCGGCGGTGTGGTTCCTGCCGCCGTTCTCCTCGAAGCAGACCGACACCGCGAGGATCGCCCGCTACGTCGCAGCGTTCGACCTGTCGGCGGACGGGACCCTTCGCTCGACGGAGACGCTGGATGTCGAGATGCCTCCGGGCAAGCACGGCATCTACCGCATCTTCGACACCTCCGACGAGCGACGCAACGGTGTGCAGCACCCGGTGAGCGACGTGAACGTGACCCGCGACGGCCAGCCGGAGCCGTCGAGCTGGGTGGAGTCGGCGAGCGGGACCCGCTCGCTGCGGATCGGCGACGCCGGGGTGGTCCTGGACCCGGGGGTCCACACCTACGTGATCACCTCGACGACGACCGACGCGTTGGAGCGCGGACCCGACGGCACGGTCCGCTGGTGGTGGAACGTCGTGGGATCCGGCTGGCAGATGGAGATGGACTCGGCGTCGATCACCGCGACGTTGCCGGCAGAGGTCACCAAGGCCGAGTGCGTCATGGGCACCGACACGCCGTGCACGGCGAACCTGTCGGAGCGCAAGCTCAGCGTGGAGACCGGCCACCTGGCGCCGCACACCCCGGTCACGGTCCGCGCCACGTTCCCGAAGGGCTCCCTCCCGCTTCCGCCGGCGGATCCCGCGAACCGGGACCTCGTGTACTCGATCGGTCTCGCGATCATCGGGGCGGCGCTCGGGGCGTGGTTCATCGTCGCGACACGTGAGCGGGCGCCCGGGTTCCCCGTCCTGTTCGAGCCGCCGGAGGGGATCTCACCTGCGCTCGGGGTCCGGGTGCTCGACGAGGTCGACTCCGACGACGCGCTGCAGGCGACGCTCTACGACCTCGGCGCTGCCGGGATCATCAGGCTCGACGGCAACGACGACGCCTGGAGCGTCAACCTGCTCGTGGATCCCGCAGCGGCGAAGATCGGTGAGATGGAGCGGGCGGTGCTCACCGGGCTCGGCCTCACGTTCGCGGGGGACTCGTTCCTCGTGACCTCCTCGGCGAGCTCCGGCGAGAAGATCGCCACGGCCCGCGCCACGCTCAAGCAGATGGTGCACCTGCAAGGGGCGCAGTACCTGATGCCGTCTGTCGCCGGCATCGTGGGCAACCTGCTCGGCTGGCTGACCGTGGCGGGCGTGGTGGCGATGTCGTTCATGCGCCTGACCAGCGGCGGCGGGGTCTGGTTCGGATGGCCTGCCTACTTCGGCCTGGCGGCGTTCGCCCTCGTCGTCTCGACCGTCGCCGGTGACCCGGCGAGTCGGACGAAGCGGACGGCGGTCGGTCGGGATCTCTGGTCGCGCACCGGCGGGTTCGCCCGCTTCCTCACGACAGACTCCTCGGAGTCGCGCTTCGATGCCGCGGCGCACATGGACTGGTACCCGCGCTACCTGTCCTGGGCGCTGGTGTTCGGTGCAGCCGATGCCTGGGCGCGTCGATACGAGGCGCAGGGAGTCGTGGTGCCGGCGGTGCCTTGGATCTACTGGACCGGGACCGATCACATGGGCACGTCGTTCGTCTCGTCGGTGTCGCAGTCCTTCGATGCGGCGATCACCTCTGCCAGCGCCAGCTACGCAGCGTCACAGGTGTCGTCGGGGTCGGGCAGCTTCGGTGGCGGGGGCTTCGGCGGGGGCTCCGGCGGCGGGGGCGGCGGCGGGGGCTCGTGGTGACAGACTGTCGGTCGACTCCTGGAGGGACGCCGTGACCATCGTCATCGTCATCGTCATCGTCGTGCTGGTCGTGATCGTCGGTCTGTTCGTCGTCGTCGGGCTCAACAAGCTGCGCCAGCAGCGCGTGTCGGTCGACGAGGCGTTCGCCGGCATCGACGTCCAACTCACTCGCCGAGCCGAGTTGATCCCGAACCTCGTCGAGACGGTCAAGGGCTACATGGGCCACGAGCGCGGCACGCTCGAGGCGGTCACGCAGGCGAGGGCAGCGTCGCAGTCGGCGAGCAGCGTGCAGGAGAAGGCAGCTGCCGACGGCCAGATGCGCCAGGCGCTCGCCAACCTGTTCGCCGTCGCCGAGGCGTATCCGGATCTGAAGGCGTCGGCGAACTTCCAGCAGCTCCAGGGCGAGCTCACCCGCACCGAGGACCAGCTCGCGTTCGCCCGCCAGTACTACAACGACGCCTGCGCCACCTTGAACCGCACGATGGTCACGATCCCCTGGTCGCTGCTCGCCGGGATGTCGGGCGTCGACAAGGGCGTCTTCTACGACGCGCCGGAGGCGAACGAGGCGCCGCCGACGGTCTCGTTCTCCTGACCGCAGCGCCAGGTGGACGATCTCGGGATCCTCGGCGGACGGACCTGGAGAGGTGAGGTGGCGACGAACCGCAGGTCGCCGGAGCGCGACCTCGATGCGACTGTCGATGCGACTGTCGATGCGGCCGTCGATGTGATCGACCTCGACGCAGTCGACCTCTGCGACCTGTCGCTGTTCGTCAACGGCTTCCCGCACGAGGTGTTCGCCCACCTCCGGCGGGAACGACCCGTGTGGTTCCATCCGAGCACCCCGAACGTCGCGGGCGACGACGGCTTCTGGGTGCTGAGCCGTCACGCCGAGGTCGCTGCCGCGGCAGCGGACGGTGCCACCTTCTCGAGCCGATCCGGTCCGGGACGCGACGGCGGCGGCACCCTCATCGGGGACCTCCCCGAGGGCTACACCGGCGTGCTGTTGAACATGACCGACGATCCTCACCACCAGCGGTTCCGGTCGCTGCTCACACCGGCGCTGTCACCACGAGCCGTCCGATCCCTCGGCGGCGACCTGCGTCGGCGAGCCCGGACGATCGTCGACGACGCGCTCACCCGGGGCGACGTCGACCTCCTCGTCGACGTGGCCGCGGAGCTGCCGTTGCAGGCGGCGGCATCGCTGCTCGGGGTACCGCAGTCCGATCGTCGCTCGATGCTCGAATGGGCCGACGCCCTCCTCGACCACGACGACGATCCCGACGGTGGCATCGACGAACCCGGTCTGACCTCGGCGCGGGCGGCGGATGCCGCGGCGGCGATGTTCGCCTACGGCGGCGAGCTCATCGAGCGCCGCCGCCACGACCCCGGCGACGACCTGCTGTCGCTCGCGGTGCACGGCGAGATCGACGACGACGAGGCGCCCGGCGGGCGTCGACGACTCCGCGACGACGAGCTGCAGCTGCTCTTCTCGCTGCTCGTCGCAGCAGACACCGAGACCA
>JAFDWA010000163.1 GCA_018268735.1 Actinomycetota bacterium
TTCACGTCGCTCTTCACCCTCACGATCGGTGCGAACGTGGCCACCGTGCTCACGATCGCGCTGGTGATCTTCGCCGCCATCCGGCTCTGAACTGATCGGGTCCTGATCACGAAGACTTTTCAGGACCCGATCAGAGATTGCCTGCGATTGCGGCTCAGGCGTTCGGAACCAGCCGGTAGACATTGCGGGTGGCCCCTGTCCCGGTTGTCGGGCGGTTGAGGCCGAAGGTGTCCGTGCAACGGAACGTGCTGTTGCCGTAGTTCACTCTGACCGTCATGCCGGATGTTGGAACTCGTTGGAATGTGAACTGGTAGCGGCCAGTGCCATTGGTCGCCCAACCCCGTTCCCCGTTGCTGGCCTCCACCCAAACCCAGGTTGTTCCTCTTCCGGCGCAGATAGACGATCCCTGAAGGCTCACTGTTGGACTCCATGCCCATGCACTCGCTGCCGTTGGGTTACCCAGAACACCCACGCCGGTGAGCGTCACCACTCCGGCGAATATCCCGATGATTCTGCGACGAATTGCGATTTCGATGCTCCTTGTTGTTGATCGAATTAGTCCCAGCAACCGGACCCTTCGAAGTGAACTCTAGGAATGACAGCATCAGCTGACGATGGGGACGACTCCCCATGTTCACCCATCAAGTACGACCAAACCAGAAACCAACAGGCTTGACTGTTTGTTCAATTGAGTCGAGGATGACCAGGTGACCGCAACCCGCGTATCGCAGGAGGAGCGCACCCGCGCCATGCGGCTGCGCCTCCTCGATGCAGCGGTCGACTGCCTGATCGAACGCGGGTACGCCGGCACCTCCACCACGCTGGTGTCAGAGCGGGCCGGGGTCTCACGCGGCGCCCAGCTGCACCACTTCCCCTCCCGGGCCGACCTGCTGGTGGCCGCGGTGGAGCACGTCGCCCAGGCCCGCGGCGACGACCTGGTCGACGCGGCCCGGCGGGTAGCTCCCGGCGACCGCCGCAAGGTGCTTCGCATGCTGGCGGACCACGTCACCTCCCCGGTGTTCGACGCCGCGCTGGAGCTGTGGGTCGCCGCACGCACCGACCCCGAGCTGCTCGCCGCCGTCGCTCCCCTCGAGCGCCGGATCGGACGTCAGACCCACCAGCTGGCGGTCGCCGCGCTGGACGCCGACGAGTCGGTCCCGGGCACTCGCGAGCTGATCGAGGCCACCCTCGACATGATCCGCGGGTTGGGGCTGGCCAAGGCGTTGAGCGACGACACACGGCGACGCAACCGCGTGCTGGACCGCTGGGCCGGCGTCCTCGACCGCGAGCTCGGCCCGATCACCGAACCGGAGCAGCCATGAGCGTTCTCGACGACGTCCTCGACGACCTGACCGCCGAAGGAGACCAGCTCGAGAGCTGGGTCACGCCGCTGAGCGACGAGCAGTGGCGGACCCCGACGCCCGCGGCCGGCTGGGACGTCGCCACCACCATCGCCCACCTGGCATGGACCGACGAGGTGGTCGTGGTCGCGGCCACCGACCCCGCCGGCTGGGAGCAGCTGATCCTGGCGGCGATGGGCGACCCCGAGGGGTTCGTCGACGCCACCGCGGCCGCGGCGGCCACCGCCCCCGCCGCCGATCTGCTCGATCGGTGGCGCACCGCCCGACGTCGCCTGCCCGACGTGCTGCGCGCCCACCCGGAGGGCGAGAAGGTTCCGTGGTTCGGGCCGCCGATGTCGCCGGCGTCGATGGCGACGGCGCGGTTCATGGAGACCTGGGCCCACGGCCTGGACGTGGCCGACGCCCTGGGCATCACCGCCGAGCCCACCGACCGCATCCGCCACGTCGCCCACCTGGGGGTGCGCACCCGTGACTTCGCCTACGCCACCCACTCGCTGGAGCCACCGGCGGAGGCCTTCCGCGTCGAGCTGCGCGCCCCGTCGGGCGAGACCTGGACGTGGGGACCCGACGACGCCGTGCAGTCGGTGACCGGTCCGGCCGACGACTTCTGCCTGCTGGTCACCCACCGCCGCCACCGCGACGACCTGGAGCTGGTCGCCACCGGAGCGGACGCTGACCGGTGGCTCGACATCGCCCAGGCGTTCGCCGGGCCGCCCGGCTCGGGACGACCCCCGACCGGCGAGGCGACGTCATGACCGGCGGCCCGCACGACCCGGCGGGTCCTCTGATCGTCGCCAACTGCTCCGGGTTCTACGGCGACCGCCTGTCGGCCATGCGCGAGATGCTCGACAGCGGACCGGTCGACGTGATCACCGGCGACTACCTGGCCGAGCTCACCATGCTGATCCTGGGCAAGGACCAGCTGCGCGACCCGTCGCTCGGCTACGCCCGCACGTTCGTCTCCCAGATCGAGCAGTGCCTGGGCGACGCGCTCGAGCGCGGGGTGCGCATCGTGTCCAACGCCGGCGGCCTCAACCCGACCGGCCTGGCCGAGCGCATCCGCGAGGTGGCCGCCGGGCTGGGCCTGTCGCCGGTGATCGGCGTCGTCGACGGCGACGACCTGGCCCCCCGCTCCGCCGAGCTCGGCTTCGAAGGTGCGCTGACCGCCAACGCCTACCTGGGCGGCTTCGGCATCGCCCGGGCACTCGCCGCGGGGGCCGACGTGGTGGTCACCGGCCGGGTGACCGACGCGTCGGTCGTGGTCGGCCCCGGCATCTGGCGCTTCGGGTGGGGCACCGACGACCACGACGCGCTCGCCGGCGCGGTCGCCGCCGGTCACGTCATCGAGTGCGGCACCCACGCGACCGGCGGCAACTTCTCGGGGTTCATGGACCTGCCCCGTGACGCCCTGCCGCTCGGGTTCCCGATCGCCGAGCTGCACGCCGACGGATCCAGCGTCATCACCAAGCACCCCGGCACCGGAGGCATGGTCACGATCGACACCGTCACCGCGCAGCTCATGTACGAGATCCAGGGCCCGGTCTACGACAACCCCGACGTGCGCACCGACCTCCGCAGCATCGAGCTGTCCGGCGACGGCCCCGACCGGGTGCGCATCTCCGGAGTCACCGGCTCGGCACCGCCGGAGCAGCTCAAGGTCGCCACCAACACGCTGGGCGGCCACCGCAACCAGATGGAGTTCGTGCTCGTCGGCCTGGACCTCGACGCCAAGGAGGCGTGGCTGCGCGAGCAGATGGACGCGGCGCTCGCCGACCGGCGCCCCGCCGAGGTCGTCTGGACCCGCGGACCTGATCCCGTCCCTGACGCCGACACCGAAGAAGGCGCTGCCCGGCGGGTGCGCTGCGTGGTCAAGGACCCCTCCGCCGAGGTGGTCGGCAAGGCGTTCACCGCCGCCGGGGTCGAGCTGGCGCTGTCGTCGTACCCGGGGTTCACACTCACCGCACCGCCCGGCAAGCCGTCGCCGTTCGGCGTGTACCGGCCCGCCTACGTCGACCGGGACCAAGTGCGCGAACGGGTGCTCGTCGACGGCGTCGAGATCGGAGAGATCTCATGAGCACCAGCCGCGTCCCGCTGGGCACGTTCGTGCACGCCCGCTCCGGCGACAAGGGCGGCAACGCCAACATCGGACTGTGGGTGCGTCAGGACCCGACCGGCTCCGAGGACCCGGAGCGCCGATCGGCCCGCATCGACTGGCTCCTCGGCTTCGTCACCACCGAACGGGTCCGCGAGCTGCTGCCCGAGACGGCCCAGCTCCCCGTCGAGGTGCACCCGCTGGCCAACCTGGGCGGCGTGAACGTCATCGTCGAAGGGTTGCTCGGCGACGGCGTCGCCGCGTCGACCCGCTTCGACCCGCAGGCCAAGGCGCTCGGCGAGTGGATCCGCTCCCGACTGGTCGACGTGCCAGACGAGCTGCTCGACCCCACTCCGTCATGAGGAGCATCCCGTGCAGTTGACCGACGAGCAGCACGCGCTGCGCGACAGCGCCCGCCGCTTCACCGAGAACGAGATCCTCCCCCACCTCGACGGGTGGGAGGAGACAGGCGAGCTGCCCCGCTCGCTGCACCGCGCCACCGCGGCAGCGGGCCTGCTGGCGGTCGGCTACCCCGAAGCGGTCGGCGGCGACGGTGGCGACCTCCTCGACGCCTGCGCCCTGCAGGAGGGCTTCATGGAGGCCGGCGCGTCCGGCGGGCTGATGGCGTCGCTGTTCACCCACGGCATCGCGCTGCCCCACATGATCGCCCACGGCTCCCCGCAGCTGATCGACCGCTACGTCCGCCCGACGCTGGCCGGCGAGATGATCGGCTCGCTGGCAGTCACCGAACCCGGAGGCGGTTCCGACGTCGCGGGCATCACCACGAAGGCAGTGCGCGACGGCGACCGCTACATCGTCAACGGCGCCAAGACGTTCATCACCTCGGGGGTTCGTGCGGACTTCGTGACCACCGCGGTGCGCACCGGCGGACCGGGCCACGGCGGCATCTCGATCCTGGTCGTCGACACCGACACCCCCGGCTTCACCGTCACCCGGGCGTTGCGCAAGATGGGCTGGCACTGCTCGGACACAGCCGAGCTGTCCTACGTCGACGTCGAGGTGCCGGCCGACAACCTCGTCGGAGAGGAGGGCCGGGGATTCGTCTACATCGCCGAGCAGTTCGTGGTGGAGCGGATCTTCCTGGCGCTCATGGGCTACGGCCACGCGGCGCGGGCGCTCGCCCTCGCCGCGCAGTACTGCCAGGACCGGGTCACCTTCGGCAAGCCCCTGGTGGCCAACCAGGTCGTGCGGGCCAAGCTCGTCGAGATGCACCGCCGGGTCGCCGTCGCCCGCACCTACACCCTCGAGGTCGCCCGCCGTCACGTCGCCGGTGAGACCGTGATCGCCGAGGCGTGCCTGGCCAAGCAGACCGCGGTCGACGCCGCGGTCGCGGTCACCGACGACGCGGTGCAGCTGTTCGGCGGTTCGGGCTACATGCACGGCACCGAGGTCGAACGCCACTACCGAGACGCCCGCATCCTGCCCATCGGAGGAGGATCCACCGAAGTGCTGACCGATCTCGCTGCCCGACTGCTGGGGTACTCGACATGAGCGCTGGACCGAGCACCGACACCGCCGCCGACCCGACGACCGCCGACCCGACCGACGCCAGGCAAGTCACCCGAC
>JAFDWA010000164.1 GCA_018268735.1 Actinomycetota bacterium
CTCGTTCGACATGTCGAGAGGGTCGTCCCACCTGTCCGTGAAGTACTCAGGTGCTTCCGACAGCACCGGCTGCCCGAGTCCGGACTGGGCAGCTGCCATCGGAGCCCGGACCGGAGCGAAGAACCCGGTGACCGCAAGCGCGACGGATGACAGCGCTAGCACGGCGGCGCGCGTGGATCGTCGCAACAAGGTGCCTCCTCGGGCGGGTGGAGCTACCGGATGGTCCGAAGATCGGCAACCGACGCCGAATAGTTGAGCGCTCTGCGTCAGATGTGCTCCGGTGGGACCTCGGCGCTCCCACCGATGTCGTGGTCGCGACCGTCGTCGGTCGTGGTCCCGAGAGCGTCCGGTGCCCCGTGTCCGGTCGAGCCCGATTCGGGTCGGCGGATCCCCCGCATCATCGCCAGCTCCTCGGCGAGCGACTCGACCTTGTCCTCCAGCGCAGTGATGTGCACTGACAGGTACATGCTCACGATGACGAGGAAGAGGATCCCGAGCGAGAACACCACCGATGTGCCCGCCTCGACCCCGACGAGCTTGGAGAAGCGGTCGATCAAGGGGCGGAGCACCACCAGGAGCATGCCGCCGACTGCGACGCCGGACCACAGCAGGGCGAATGACTCGGCGAGCTTGCGACGACGCACGAACTCCAGCACGACCACCACGTTGATGACCGCGATTGCGAGCACGAAGAGCTCAAGCGACATGGGGTAGCCCTCGTTGGATCGGCGCCCGACGGATCGGGTGCATCAGGATCACCAGCCACAGTCGGGTCAGCTGGACGGCGCTTCGCAGCCTCTTGGACGATGGTTCCCCTCCCTGACGCGGGTGCATCTTGACGGGAACCACCCTGACGCGGAGGTCGGCATCGGAAGCGAGCAGCAACGCCTCGACCGTGTCGGACAGGTACACGGTCGGGTAGTACCGCGCGAACAGCGAGATCGCTGCAGGGCCGAAGGCCCGGAACCCGCTCGTGGTGTCGTCCACCGGGGTGCCCACCCGTCGAGAGACGACCCAGCTCAGCGCCGACATCATCGCTCCCCGCAGACGCGACACCCGGTAGCCGGACTCGAAGCGGGATCCGACGACGAGGTCGGCCGAACCGTCCCGCACCTGATCGAGCAGCCGTCGCGCCTCGGCGGGTTCGTGCTGGCCGTCGGCGTCGAGTTGGATCACGAACGCTCGGCCCTGAGCGGCAGCAACACGAAGTCCGGTTCGGATCGCTGCTCCCACACCGAGGTTGAACGGATGGTCGATCACCATCGCGCCCGCCGACAGCGCCTCCTCAGCGGTCCGGTCGCTCGATCCGTCGTTGATGACCAGGACGTCGCAGTCGAGACATGCCCGTGCGCTGGACACCACGGCGGCCACCGTCTCCTGCTCGTTCAGAGCCGGCACCAGCACGAGGACGTCGGATCGACGGGGAGCATCCATGGACCGGCGCCATACTAGGGCCGTCGACGCGACCGGCCCCGGGACAGCGTTCCTGCACCGCCGAGGTCCTCACGTGCGGAGCGACCGGTGCGGCTGCCACATCGGCTCGATCCGGCTGCGACGCGGGTTCGCCCTGTCACGCTCGGAGAGGATCGGGTCCGTCAGGCCCCAGTCCGCATCGATCTCTGGATCGTCCCACGCAACACCGAGCTCGTCAGCCGGGTTGTAGTAGCTGTCGACCAGGTACGTGATGGCCATGTCGGTCAGGCTCGCGAACCCGTGTGCGACCCCTGGCGGGATGTACACGCCGAGATGGCGGTTGTCGCCGCCGTCGACCTCGCCGAGGTCGATCATCTGCGTCGCCCCGTCGGTCGGGCTGCCCTGCCGGAGGTCGTGCAGCACGACGCGGGCGTGGCCGAAGGGCACGTACCAGTAGTCGGCCTGGTGCAGGTGGTAGTGCAACCCGACGACGCAGCCTGCCACCCGGTTGCCGCGGTTGCCCTGCACCATCTCCCGTCCGCCGGGGAACCAGGACCTGCGGTAGGTCTCGACGAAGTACCCGCGATCGTCACCGAACATCTCGGGGGTCACGACGAAGACGCCGTCGATTGTGTCTGATGGGGTGATCTCGGGCATGGGGAAGGTCCTGTTCGGGTCTGGCTGGACGGATCTCGGAGGTTCGGAGCTGCTATTCGAGGTCGACGGAGCTGTGGTCGCCGATCATGAGGCGCGTGGCGGCGGGTCGGATCCTGGAGCGGTGCACCTCGGCATCCCGTCCGATCAGGGAGTCCGACAGGCGGGTCACGCCCACGATGCTGGAACGATCGAGGACGACCGACTGGTCGACATCGGCGCGTTCGATCCGGCACCCCGAGCCGATCGCGGTGTAGGGACCGATGTAGGAGTCGACCACGACGCTTCCCGGTCCGATGATCACCGGGCCCCGGATGCGGCTGTTGCGGATCTCGGCACCGGCCTCGATCACCACGCGGCCGTCCACGTCGGAGGAATCGTCGACCTCTCCGTCGATGCGTGCCTCCAGGGTCTCGAGCACCCGCCGGTTGGATTCGAGCAGCGGGTCCTTCTTGCCGGTGTCGAGCCACCAGCCGGTGAGCGAGTCGTGACGGACCCTGTGACCCTGGTCGATGAGCCACTGGATGGCGTCGGTGATCTCGAGCTCACCCCGAGCCGACGGTTCGATCGATGCGACCGCCTCGTGGATCGCCGGGGTGAACAGGTACACGCCGACCAGCGCGAGGTTCGACGGTGGGTCCTCGGGCTTCTCGACCAACTGGACGACGTGGCCTCTCTCGTTCACCGCTGCGATGCCGAAGCGGTGCGGATCCGGGACCTCGGCGAGCAGGATCTGAGCGGACGGCGCGACGTGATCGTCGTGCAGCGTGGGCTCGACCGCGAGCGCCCGGTCGAGCTCGAAGGTGTGGACGAACTCGATGAGGCCCTGCTGGAGCATGTTGTCGCCGAGGTACATCACGAAGTCCTGGGCCAGACCGAGCGGTTCGTCCTGAGCGATGTAGGTGATCTGCGCACCGAACCTGGAGCCATCGCCGACAGCCTCCATGACCTCGGGTCCGGTCTCACCGGTGATGATGCCGATGTCGGTGATCCCCGCAGCGACCATGTCCTCGATCCCGTAGAACAGGATCGGCTTGTTGGCGACCGGGACGAGCTGCTTGGCACTCGTATGGGTGATGGGGCGGAGCCTCGTGCCGGCACCGCCCGAGAGGATCAAGCCCTTCACGGCGACGGTTCTATCATGGCCGGCTCGGCGGGACGGAACCGGCACGACCAGTGGATCCGATGGTGCGACCAGCGACCGAGAGCTCTGCGGCGATCGCATCCGCGCTGGCGTCGGGACCCGCTTCGACGACGCCCCGTCCCGCGTCGGAGATCACGGGTTCGGTGGGACCACCGGGTCGTACACGGAGGACCGGGCCCCGGAGACCGACTGCGGGCATGGGATCGTCAGCAGGGACAGGGCCCACAGGGCTCGAGCCGAGGAGCTCCGCGATCTCCCGAGGTCCGGCGACGACCGCGACGCCGGAGCCGTCCACCACGACCGCGGTCAGGTCCAGCTCAGGGTGGTCCTGGAGCAGCGTCCGCACCGTGGCACGTGCCGCGAGTCGGTCGAGCGGGCTCCTCCAGGTCGCAGCGGTCGACGGCCGAACGCCGCCGTCCACCAGATCGGTGACGTCGACGCGCACCGGGACCGGGCCCCAGGGCCGGGGCGCCGGAACCGCCGGCGTCGGGCGTGGCTGGAAGCGGCCCAGCACCTGCGTCGTCTGGCGGGCACCGGGCAGAGCGCGCGACGGGTGGTCGCGCCGCGTGCGCTCGATCCGATGGTCGGCGATGATCCGGACCCAGGCACCGATCAACGCCAGCGAGGGCGCTCGTCGACGTTTGAGCCGGCCCGCGATGTTGGCGCGGACGGCCGTCCAGACCTCGCGCCGCACCTCGCGCCGCACCGTGCGACGTTGCTCCTCGGTGCCGTTGCGCTCCGCGGTCAGCCACCAGTTGCGACGATCCAGGTGGAAGAATCCCGCCGCCCGACTGCCACCCGCCGCACCGAAGGCGTGCTCGATGCGCGACGCCGGCACCGCGACCACACGCCAGCCGGCTCGGCTCGCGCGCCAGGAGAGGTCGGTGTCCTCGTAGTAGGCGAACAGCCGGGCGTCGAGGAGGCCGACGTCGTCGAGCATCGCGGAGCGCAGCAGCGCCCCGCCGCCGCAGACGCCCTGCACGTCGATGACCTGTCGGGCCTCCTCGTCGAGATCGCCCTCCGGCACACCGAAGCAGCGGTCATATCCCTCGCATCGCGCGTTTCGGGCCGTGCCGATGCCGTTGAGCAGGTTCACCCGGACAGCGTCGACGCCGATCGTCGCAGATCGCACCGGTGAGCCCCCAGTCGCCTCGGCGCCCGGGGAGGACACACGGACGGGGCCGTCGAAGTCCAGCGAGACCTCACGCACCTCCGACGACGCCGGCACCCAGATCCGACCGCGACCTGAGCGCAGGCGATGGGTCACAGCGAGCGGCCACGCCGCGTCCGACACCGCGTCGAAGCCCTCGAAGCGCAGTGCGGCGGTGACATCGATGCCATCGGTCCTCACGTGGCGGACGCCGACGTCGTGGGCTGCATCGAGGTCCACCGGGATGAAGCCGGGCTCGAGCACCAACCGGGCCGAGGCCGCGCCGATCGTCGGATCGGCGACCAGCGCGTCGACCAGCGGGGTCAGCCACCCGGGCTCGACGACGGCGTCGTTGTTGACGAGAGCGACAGCGTCGACGCCCCGACGGTCGCGCATTCCCCGGTTGCATCCCTCGGCGAAGCCGAGGTTGGCGCCGTTGGCGACGATGCGGAGATCGGGGAACCAGGATCGCAACCGCTCGAGCGATCCGTCGACAGATCCGTTGTCGACCAGGACGATCTCGAAGCGGTCGGCCGGGTAGTCGGTCCGCTGCAGCGACTCGATGCAACGCCGCGTGAACCATGCGGAGTTCCAGTTGAGGACCACCGCCCGGACG
>JAFDWA010000165.1 GCA_018268735.1 Actinomycetota bacterium
CGGCGACGCCCGTCGGTCACCCGCCGCACCCACTGCCGGCCGGCAATCGCGGCAGCGGCGTCGATGTCCGGGACCACGATGTGGGACGGCACCAGTTGGGTGGTACCGGCAACGTTGCGGGACTCGTCACGGACCTTGAGTCGGTGCGTGGCGGCCCAGTTTCGCAGCTCGCCGATCTCGCCCTGCACCGCAGCGAAACTCCGGGCGATCTCCGCGGAGGTCAGGCGACCCAGCGCCAGCGTGTGTGGCCATGACGCTTGGGCTCCGGTCACGTCGAGGTGCCAGGTGCGCGCGAGGTGCCGTTCGATCGCCGCGGTGAGTTCGGCTGGGGACTTCATGGCCGGTCGCGGTCTGCCATCGCCTGCACTCGGGCTCGGCCCGTGTCGGGGTTCTTGGTGACTACGAGGATCTCGTCCATGTGTGGCTCCAGCGCGGAGACGGTGCCGAGCGCGGTGGCGACGATCAGCTGGAACCCGAGACCCCGCCAGGCCTTCACGCTGCGTCCCGCGAACTGGGCGTCGGCCTTGACGAACCCTTCGTCGAGGAAGACGGGGGCGAAGCGCGGCACCGAGCGTGTCTCGTCGCCGAGCTGGTAGCGCAGCGCTGCACCGACGATGAACGCGGCGAGTTCCTGGGTCTCGCCGCCGGACTTCCCACCGAGCGAGGTGTACTTCGCTCGGACGTTCCCTTCGCCATCGAGCGCGACAGCGGAGAGTTCGAGGTGGCGGTGCACGTTGAGGTAGTCGTCGCGGTTGTGGCCCTTGATCGAGGAGTCGGGCCGGATCTGTTCGATGAAGGCGCGCAGCTGCTTGAACCGTGCCTCGACGGCGTCGAAGGCGACGTTGCTGAGCACCCCGGAGGACAGCTCCTTGAGCTGCTTGCGGAACCGTGCCTGGTCGTCGCGGTGGATGTGGCGCAGCTCGATGTGTAGCCGGTCGCCGTGTGCGCCGAACGCGAGGCTGTCGAGGATGTCGTTCACCGGGGCGAGACGCTCCTTGATCTCCTCCACCGCCTCGTCGAACGCGAGGTGCAGCGGAACGAGGTCCTCACCGGTCCACGACGTGACCCTGTGCGCCCACTCCACTCGCTTGCTGTCCAGCCCCGATGCGGTGATGCCGTCGAGAATCTCTGCGTAGTCGGGGTATGACGCGATGTCGACGCCGAGGTTCGGGTCCGGCCAGCGTTCCTGGTAGGTGCGGAACGTTCTGGTGAGCTGCTGTTCCACCGCCCGGATCCGCTCGTCGGCAGCGTCACGGCGGGCCTTGAGCTCCCTGCTGGTGGCGGCGAGCTGTGTGGCGAATCGGGTTGCGTCGTAGCCGGCCTCGTCGCGGGGGAGGATGTCGTCGAGGAGTTCGGCTTGGTCCTCGGTGTGTGCGTACCCGGTCGCAGCGAGACGCTCCATCTCCCTGGAGAGCTGTTCGGAGCGGTCCTCGAGTTCCTGGATGGTCCCTTTGAGGTGATTCACGCGCGCCTCGGCGAGGATCTCGTCTCGGTCTGCTTCTTTGAGCTCGCTGGTGATGGACTCGAGCTGTCTGCTGAGCTCGGCGAGCTGGTTGTCGGAGTCCAGGATCCGTTCGCGTTGTTCGGTCAGCTCGTCGATTTGCCGCTCGGGAGAGCCGACATCGATGGTGGCCCAACGGGTGTTGGCGACGTCGTAGTGCGCGTCGCGTAGCGCGGTGAGTCGCTGGCCGCGCCCCTCGATCTCGGTGATGTGTCGTTCCGCCCCCTTGATCGTCGCGTTGAGTCCCGAAAGCTCGGTTTCGATCTCCGCGATCCGCGAGGCGCTGTCGAAACCGATGATCGGCGGCTGGTTGTTGCGGCCGTGCGCGCCGCGTCGACCCTGGCGGAGCTGGCCGGACCTGGTGACCCGGCGGCCCTGGCCGTCGAGGTCCTCGGGGCGTGACACGCAGAGGGCGTCGGTGTCGGAGCGGGTGAGACGTTCCTGCACCCACCACGTGAAGGGCGAGTCATCGGCGTAGAGGAGTTTGCCGGACAACATGTCGGGGTCCAGCGCTGCAGGTGGGAGATCTCGGAGCTCGACGCCTTGGTAGTTGATGCGGGTGCGCCAGTCGAGGCGATCGATGCGAACGGTGAGGGTGTCGAGGAGCCGGTCATCGACAAGCATGATCCGGGTCATTGCGCTGAGCGCGAGCTCGGCGGCGTCACGCCACTCGCGCTGACCGTCTGCGAGGTCGATGAGCTCGGCTACGAAGGGAAGCTCCGAGGGGTCGACGCCGAGCGCCGCGGCGGCTTCAACGCGGGCGTTGTGCAGGACCTCCGGGACACGGCCCGAGCGGCCCTGAAGCGACTGTTGCTCGCGGAGCAGGGCAGCTCGCTGGTTCTGCGCCGGCCACAGCACCTCACGGTCTACGGCCCCACGTTCGGCTTCGAGTGTCTTGGTCGCTGCCGTGTACCCGGTGGCGAGGAACGTTTCAGCGGCCGCCTTGGCGGCACGCAGGTCCGCCTCGGAGCTGACCTGCAGCTCCAGCACCGCGGTGCGCGCATCGAACGTTCCGCGAGCGGTGCGGGCGGTATCGAGTGCGCCGCGGAGATGTTCGAGCTTCCGGTCGATGTCCTCGATCGCGCCTCCGCCGGCGTCACGGTGGGCTCGTTCGAGCTCACCGTGACGCTCACGGAGCCGATTGGCTTGCGTAGCGAGCTTCTCGTGGTCGTCGTTGGCGCGTTCGAGTCCGTCCTGGTTCGCTGCGACGGCTTCTGCGACGAGCCGCGTCTCGGTAGCTGCTGCCCAGTGCAAGAACGGCGACTGGTCCGCTGCGTCGAGGTGCAGCGCGTCGATCGCTGCGATCGCTTCAAGCTGGGTTTTGCGCAGCTTCCAGTTCTCGGTGATCCCCTCGAGCGTCCCCCGCTTCTGCTGCGCGGTGACCATCTGTTCGTAGGAGTCCTCCAGGTCCACGAAGTGCGCCGCGGCGGCGTCCGCTGCCGCGAAGGTCGGTGGGGTCTCGAGCACCATCGTCTTGAACAACGCGTCGACGGTCGGCATTGCCTTGCCGGCCTGGATGCGTGCCAGGAGCCGCAGGGCGTTCGATCCGTCGCCGTGAGTCCCGATGCAGAGGCGTGTTTGAACCGTCGCCGCGAACTGCGTGTAGGTCGAGTGAACCGACAGGTTCCGGTAGCGGGCTTCGAGGGCACGCTTTGCGAAGAGGGTCTCGGTGAGGTCCGCGAGGTCGCGCAGGTCGATCGTCCCTTCGATGGTGCAGAGACGTTTCGTGATGTCGGTGTCGGAGTTCGCGTTGCGGGCGACGTGGTAGATCCGCGCTGCGGTGAACCGGTTGGCGGATCTGTCGATGAACGTGACTGCGATCGCTCCCCATGTCGCCTTTGTCGCGCCGCGCAGCACTCGTGCGGTGTCCTCACCATCCGCGGTGGTGTCATCGAGCTTCCCGCGCAGGTATGTCAGGAGGTTGCGCTGTTCCTTGGAACGGGCCCGGCCGATCGTCGCGTCGTTCGACGCGCCGTTGAACGGGGTGTTGGAATCCATCATCAGCGCAAGGTAGGCATCCAAGATGGTGCTCTTGCCGGAGCCGGTCGCGCCGGCGACGAGGGTCGATTCCGGGGAGAACTCGATCCGTTCGAAGCCGTGGAACCCGCCCCAGTTGACGAGCTGCATTGCCTCGGCGCGCCACTGGGTGATGTCGAGGTCCCCGGTGAGGAGCACTCCTTGGTGGCTCATGGTTCGTCCTCGCCGCCGCCGGTGTTCCTGCCTGTGTTGCTGCCGGTGGTGTCGAACGGGTTCACGGCGTTGCTCACTCCGCGGAGCCATTCGAGGAGCTCGTGGAGCCGTTCGAGGGGTAGCAGCGACTCAAGGACCGGGGTGATGACGTAGCGGTCTTCGCCGCGGTCGTCGAGGACGGCGTAGCTGACCAGCTTCTGGATCGCCTTGTCGGTGCGGGCGTTGGCGCCGGCGATGTCGGTGACGTCCGCTGGGCGGAGCTCGGCGACGGCGTCGATGAGGTCCTCGCGGTCCACTGTCACCACGTCCGCTCCCGCAGCGCGGTCGCGTTGGAGACGCTCGCGGAGCACGACGAGGAGCACGGTCTCTTCCCGGGTGTACGCGGTGTCGTGCAGGAGCGTCGGGAACTTCGCTCCGTCGTCGTCGGGGACCGCCTGGCGTTTGTACGCGACCTCCCGTTCGGTATCGACGTGAAGGGTGAGGAACATGTCATTGAGTCGGGAGCGCAGCACCGCCTGGTTCGCCTCGAGGACCTTCCACATCTCCGGGTGCGTGAAGCGGCTGATGTAGCGGGTCTTGAGCAGTGTCACGAGACAGCGGCGCTGAGCGAACGACAGTCCGCCCTCGTCACCATTGAAGAGCGCGTCGCTGGTGCGCTCGGCCAGGTTGTCCCAGTTGTCGGCGTTGCCGTCGGAAACCTCGACGGGCTCGTCGGAGATCGTCATGTGAGCTCCAGTGTGTCGAGCGCCTCGGCGAGCTCGGCGGTGATCGAAGTGGTCGGCAGACGGAACCGGCGCTTGGTGCCGTCCGGGCGGATCGCAGTGACCGGCGCAGCGTCGGCACCGTCGAGCGCGTCGACCTGGGCGAGCAGGTGCATCACCCCGAGTGTCTCCACCGGGCGTCGCAGATCGTCGGGAAGCGCTGCGAACGCCTCCGCGATGGAGCGCGTCTGGCCTGGGCTGGCTGCGGTCAGCTCGTCGCGTACCCGGGACAGGAGTGGTCCGCCGTAGCGGAGCGCTTCGGCCAGCGACATCGCCTCGGTGTCGTCCTCGTCCTCAGCGAGCGGGTCCGGCGCCGCGTGGTCGACCGGGTCCCAGAATCGTTCTCGGACGTGGGCGAGCGTGTCGACGCGGCATGGAAGCAGCTGTGCGGTGACCTTCGTGCGGGCCGAGGTCTTCGGGAACCATGCGTCG
>JAFDWA010000166.1 GCA_018268735.1 Actinomycetota bacterium
GGTCGCGATGGCCACGGTCGATCCGGGCCGAGACACCGCCGCGAAGCTGACGGACTACGTCACCACGTTCGTGCCCGACGGCATCGCCCTGCGGACCGAGGACCAGACGCAGCTACGGGCCGCCACGAACGCGTTCGGCGCGGACTACATGGTCACCACCGGTGCCGACGGCAAGGTGGAGGTGTCCCACACCGGCGAGCTCTACGTCGTCGACGACCACGGGTCGGTGATCCTCGCCTGGCCGTTCGGCACCTCGATGAAGGCCATCCGCTCCGACCTCGCCCAACTGCTCGCGGGCGAACGTCCACCGACCGACCGATGACCAGGAGAGACCAGATGCAGACACGCAGTTCCCGCTCCCGAATCCGTGCTACTTCACGTGCTGCCGTCGTCGGCGCGCTGCTGCTGAGCCCGCTCGCCATGACGGCGTGCGGAGGCGACGACCAGGCGAAGGACACGAAGGAGCCGACGTCATCCACCACGGCCAAGCCCGCAGCGAAGCTCGAGGCCACAGGCGCGTGGGCACGCGCGGCGAAGGCCGAAGCCAACAGCGCGGTGTACCTCAAGATCACCGGCGGCGCTGAGAGCGACGCCCTCCTCGGCGCGACCGTCCCCGCCGATGTCGCGGACAAGGTGGAGATGCACGAGACCGTCGCCGCCACCTCGACCACGACTGCGGGTGGGATGGGATCCGAGACGACGGCGCCGGCGATGGGCTCGCCGACGACGGTGCACGCCGACTCGGGCAGCACGCCGACCAGCACCGGCGGCATGATGACCATGCAGCCAGTCGAGAAGATCCCGGTGCCAGCCGACGGCAGCGTCGAGCTCAAGCCCGGTGGCCTTCACGTCATGCTCTTCGGCCTCAAGAAGGATCTTGCTGTCGGGATGACCGTCCCCGTCACGCTCACCTTCGAGAAAGCGGGCCAGATCCAGGTGACGGCAGAGGTCCGTGAGCTCTGAGGGCGAGGTTCCGGCCTCCACGCCGCGTCAGGCGATCGCAGTCGTGGTCGCGGTCTCGGCCGTGGCCCTGGTGGTGATCGCGATCGCTGTCGTCGCCGCGGTCGTGATGCGTGAGCCGACCCGGCCCGGTCATCCGGGAGCCACGGCCCCGGGAGCCGGCCTCGAAGTCGTCTCGGGGCGCGACGCCGTCGACCACAGCTTCGTGGTGCCCGCCGGTGCCGCGGCGCGGACCGCCCGGGGCGAGGACCTCGGCATCGTGCCGGGACGGCTCGACGTCCGGGTGGGTGACACGATCCGGATCCGCAACGACGACGACGTCGAGGCGAAGGTCGGGATCTTCACCGTCGCCCCGCACTCGACGGTCACCATGCGCTTCACCAGCGCCGGACGGCTCGAAGGCTCCTGCGACGTGCATCCGAGCGGCCAGTTCGTGATCGACGTCGCCGCGTAGCGGTACGACCATCAGGCAGGGTCGGCGATCTGCAGGACGGCAGCGCCGTCCACGCGGTCCGCTGCGAGGTCCGCCAAGGCGACATCGGCCCGGGAGAACGGGTACGGCGTGGTGGTGACTTCGATGTCGATCTCCGCTGCGAGCGCGAGGAGCTCCTCGCCGTCCCGGCGGGTGTTCGCCGTCACGCTTCGCAGGGTCCGCTCCTCGAACAGGTGGCGCTGGTAGTCGAGCGCCGGGATCTCGCTCAGGTGGATGCCGGCCACCGCGAGCGTGCCGTCCGCGCCTCGAGCGCTCGCTGCGCCGAGGCGCAGCGCAAGCTCCTGCGCCCTCGGGCTACGGGTCATCACGTGCACGGTCGCTCCGGCCGCCATCGCGACCTGCGCCGTGAGGTGCGCCGAGGCCCCGAACCCGTAGATGCCGAGCCGGCCGCCGGAGGGCAGCTCCGCCCGTCGGAGTGCCCGGTAGCCGATGATGCCGGCGCACAGCAGCGGCGCGACGGTCACGTCGTCGAAGGCGTCCGGGAGCCGGTACGCGAATCGCTCGTCGACCACGACGTGCTCCGCGAAGCCACCGTCGTGGTCCCATCCGGTGAAGGTCGGGGCCACGCAGAGGTTCTCGCTGCCGCCGCGGCAGAACCTGCACGTCCCGCAGGTCGAGGCGAGCCACGCGATCCCGATCCGCTCGCCCGGCTGGAAGCGCCGGCTGCCCGCTCCGAGCGCGTCGACGGTCCCGACGACCTCGTGGCCGGGCGTGACGCCGTGGCGGTGGGGTGCGAGGTCGCCCTCCGCGAGGTGGAGGTCGGTGCGACACAGCCCGCACGTGCTGACCCGCATGCGCACCTGACCCGGGCCGGGGATCGGGATCGGCCGCTCCACCTCGACGAGGGGGTTCGAGGTCGCGACCGGACCCGGTTCGTCCACCACCCACGTCCGCATCGTCGGTGCCCCGGCCATGGTCATCGGAAGCGCCGGAGGCGCAGGCTGTTGGACACGACGAACACCGACGAGAACGCCATCGCGGCGCCGGCGAGCATCGGGTTGAGCAATCCTGCCGCTGCGAGCGGGAGGGCGGCGACGTTGTAGGCGAACGCCCAGAACAGGTTGCCCTTGATCGTCCGCAGGGTCCGGCGTGACAGGCGGATCGCGATCGCTGCGACGCGCAGGTCGCCGCGCACGAGGGTGAGGTCGGACGCCTCGATGGCGACGTCGGTCCCGGTCCCCATCGCCAGGCCGAGGTCGGCCTGCGCGAGCGCTGCGGCGTCGTTGACGCCGTCGCCGACCATCGCGACCGAGCGGCCCTGCGACTGGAGTCGCGTGACGACGTCGACCTTGTCGGCGGGCATGACCTCGGCGATGACCGTGTCCGGGCCGGGGTCGATGCCGACCTCTTCGGCGATGGCGCGTGCCACGGTGGCGTTGTCGCCGGTGAGGAGCACGGGGGTGAGACCGAGCTCGCGGAGCTCACGGATCGCTTCGGCCGAGGTGGGCTTCACGGCGTCGGCCACCACGAGCACCCCGCGGGCGGCTCCGTCCCAGCCGACGGCCACAGCGGTCCGACCGAGCGATGCGGCGTCGTCCATGGCGGAGGCGAGCTCGGGCGTCAGGTGCTGCGACCACTCCTCCAGCAGGCGGGGCCTGCCGACGAGGACCGCGTGGCTGGTGCCGTCGCCGCCGTCCACGATGCCCTGGACGCCGAGACCCTCGACGTTCGCGAAGTCCTCGACGGCAGGGAGGTCGCCGACGCGCTCAGCAGCACCGACAGCGATCGCCCGGGCGATGGGGTGCTCGGAGGCGTGCTCCAACGCCCCGGCGAGGCGAAGCAGCTCGGCGTCGTCGACGCCGTCCGCAGCGTGCACCTCGACGAGGGTCATGCGTCCCGTGGTGACCGTGCCCGTCTTGTCCAGGACGATCGTGTCCACCTGGCGAGTCGTCTCGAGGACCTCCGGACCCTTGATCAGGATGCCGAGCTGCGCGCCGCGGCCCGTTCCGACCATCAGCGCGGTCGGCGTGGCCAGCCCGAGCGCGCAGGGGCAGGCGATGATCAGCACCGACACGGCCGCGGTGAACGCCGCGGTGGTGCCACCTCCGGTGCCGATCCAGAAGCCGAAGGTCGCCACCGACAGAGCGATGACGATCGGGACGAAGATCCCCGAGATCCGGTCCGCGAGCCGTTGTGCCTTCGCCTTGCCGTTCTGGGCGTCTTCGACGAGCCGCGCCATCTGCGCGAGCTGGGTGTCGGCACCGACCCGCGTCGCCTCGACGACGAGCCGGCCGCCGGCGTTGACGGTCGCGCCGACGACCTGGTCACCAGGTGCGACCTCGACGGGGACGGATTCGCCGGTCACCATCGACGCATCGACGGCGGAGGAGCCCTCGACGACCGTGCCGTCGGTGGCGACCTTCTCTCCGGGTCGCACGACGAAGCGGTCCCCGACGGTGAGCTGCTCGATCGGGATCCGCTCCTCGCGTCCGTCGCGCAGCACCGACACGTCCTTGGCTCCGAGCTCGAGCAGCGCCCGCAGTGCAGCACCGGCGGTTCGCTTGGAGCGGGCCTCGAAGTACCTTCCGGCGAGCAGGAAGGTCGTCACCCCGGCGGCGGCTTCCAGGTAGATGTTCGCCGCGCCGTCGCTCCGGGTGATCGTCAGCTCGAACGCGTGGGTCATCCCGGGATCGCCGGCTGTTCCGAAGAAGAGCGCGTACAGCGACCAGCCGAACGCGGCGAGCGTGCCGAGCGAGATCAGCGTGTCCATCGTCGTCGTGCCGTGGCGCAGGTTCGTCCACGCCGCCTTGTGGAACGGCCACGCGCCCCACACCACGACGGGAGCAGTCAGCGTCAGCGACAGCCACTGCCAGTTCCTGACCTGCAGCGCCGGGATCATCGCCATGGCGATGACGGGCACGCTCAACGCCGTCGAGACGATCAGTCGTTGGCGAAGTACCCGGACGGCGTCGTCGCCCATGTCGCCGTGGTCGTGCTGGCCGCCCGCGGCCGCGGCGTCGACGCGGTCGGTTCGGGGCAGCTCCGCTGTGTAGCCGGCCTGCTCGACTGCCTCCACGAACGTGACGGGGTCGATGTCGGAGGCGAAGGTGACCTTGGCCTTCTCGGTCGCGTAGTTGACCGTCGCGGAGACACCGTCGAGCTTGTTCAGCTTGCGCTCGATCCGGTTCGCGCACGACGCGCAGGTCATCCCGCCGATGGCGAGCTCGACCTGCTCGGTTCTCTCGAGGCTGCGTGCGGTGTCGTCGATGGTTGCCATCTGAGGTCCTCTCTGGGAGTGCTCCTACCCGTACGTGCGCTCAGCGACCGCTGGTGCCCGTGGAGGCGCCGGGTGCGCCACCGGGCATCGGCGTCGTGGATGTGTCGCGGCCGGCGGGGGAGCGCGTGTGCTCCATGGAATGGCCGTGGACGGTGCTGGGGGGCGCACCGACAGGGCCGACGACCCTGCCGATC
>JAFDWA010000167.1 GCA_018268735.1 Actinomycetota bacterium
CCACACTGGTCACCGTCATCTGGTTCAACGTCAGCGTGCCGGTCTTGTCCGAGCAGATCGCTGTGGTCGATCCGAGCGTCTCGACCGACGCGAGTCGCTTCACGATGGCGCGGTCCCGCGCCATTCTCGACACGCCGATGGCCAGCGTGACCGTCACGACCGCCGGCAGGCCCTCAGGGATCGCTGCGACGGCGAGCACGACTGCGCCGAGCATCGCGTCACCGAGGTCGTCGCCCTGGGACAGGCTGACCGCGAACACGACCAGGATCGCGACCCCCGCGATCGCAGCGAGCATCCGACCGAGGCGGTCCAGCTGCACCTGCAACGGCGTCGGCGGATCTTCGGCGGCGCCGAGGATGCCGGCAAGGCGACCCACCTCGGTGTCCATGCCGGTCGCAGTCACGACCATCTCGGCCCGACCGCGGGTGACGGTGGTGTTCATGTAGCCGCAGTTCGACCGCTCGCCGAGATCGAGCCCTTCGGCGTCGGGATCGACGACGAGGACCTCGGCCGTCTTGTCCACGGGCACCGACTCGCCGGTCAGCGTCGACTCGTCGACCCCGAGCGAGCTCGCCAGGAGGAATCGCCCGTCGGCAGGCACGCGGTCCCCTGCCTCCATGCACACGATGTCTCCGGGAACGAGGTCCGCCGATGGAACCTCGACGACGGCACCGCCGCGACGGACCCGGACGACGACCTCCAGCATCTTCTCCAGTGCCTGGAGCGCCTCGTCGGCCTTCGCCTCCTGCACGTAGCCGAGCACTGCGTTGATCAGCAGGACGATGGCGATGACGATCGGATCCTTGAGGTCTCCGACCGCCGCCGAGACCACCGCCGCCCCGATCAGGATGAACACCATGAAGTTGTTGAACTGGTCGAGGAACCGGAGCCACTTCGCTCGACGCGGTGGCTCCTCCAGGCGGTTCGCGCCGTGGCGCGAACGGCGGGTCGCGACCTCGACGTCGGTCAGCCCCTTGGTCGGGTCGACGTCGAGGCGCTCGGCGACCTCGCCCGAGGGCATCTGGTACCAGCGAGCCGATGCAGCGTCGGCGGCGCGGGCGGTGGAGCTCGGCTGGTCGTCGGTACCTCGCTCGGCGGCCATGGTCGGGCGACGCTACCCGCGGCGGACGTGATGCCGGCGGCAGCGGATCGAGAGGAGGATCAGCGCATCCGGCCGCTGACCACCGACACGGTCGACCCGATGTCGCCGGTCACCGCGGCGGTGTCCACCGTCAGGTCGCCGTCGAGGTAGTCCGACAGGGTCAGCAGGAGGGTCACGGTGGAGGTGGCCTGTCCGCTCCACTCATCGGCAGCGATGACGACCTCGCCGTGCTCGCCGCTGCCGGTCTCGACGGCGCCGCCGTAGGTGGCGGATTGGAACCTCACCACGAGCGGCACGTGACCGTCGCGGACCTGCGTCGGGTCGTCTCCGCAGATCCGTCCGACCGTGAGGCTGAGCAGTTCGCCCGGACCCCGGTCGAAGCGGAGCTCGTGGGTGGTGTCCGTCGTGCTCCGGTCGCTCAGGGCGAACCCGTTCGTCCCGACAGCCGCCACGACGGCGTCGACGAACGAGGCGTCGACGGCCTGGACCCTCTCGCCGGCCTCGGCCCGGGTTCGGGATCGCGTGACGAGGTTCTCGAACCGCTCACGGGCTTCGTCGCTGATCGTCGACGGTTCAGTCCCCGCGACGGATCCAGCGGCGGCGTCGGTCGTCCCTGCCTGCGCGGTCGTCGGCAGGTCGTGCACCTCGGCGCTGGGAGCCGTCTCGGTCGCCGAGGTGTCCACGACCAGCCCGGCATCGATCGGGGCCGTCGACTCCTGACCGTAGGATCCGACCCCCGGCTGGGGCTGGGGCTGGGGCTGGGGCTGGGGCTGGGGCGCATACGGCGACACGCTCTCGGGCTGAGCGGTCTGACCGTAGGCCGGCTGGGTGGCGTCCGGCTGGCCGTAGGCAGGCTGTGCGTAGGGGTCCGGCTGCGGCTGCTGCTGGGCGTTGGGGTCGGCGGCCGATGGCTGGCCTGCACGCCGGCGGGCGACCTCGGCGGCGACGCCGGGGTGGGCGCCCATCGTCGTCCACTGGTCGAGGCCCGGCCACCACACGGGGGTGGCGTCGTACAGGCGACCCGCCACGACCTCGCTGATGAGCAGGTCGAGGGTGTAGGGACCACGTTGGTCGTTGGGCCCGACGACGACGTAGGCCTGCGGTTGGTCGAGGGGCGGCAGATCGCTCATGGGTGCAGACTGCCACATCGCCCGGCAGCCACGGCGGCCCCAGGTGGCAACCGGTCCGGAGCGGTCGCGGTCAGGCCGACGGTCGGATCGTGCGTCAACGGAACCCCCACATCGCGAGCGCCTGTTGGGTCGCGCTGTAGGAGCCGTCGAAGGGGTACATGTGGACGAGCCCGGCGACGACGTCGAAGCGAACGGTGACGCCCTGGGCACACGGCGACCACGTCGTCACGGTCACCGCGCCGAGGACAGTTCGCCTCGATGGCGGGCAACTGAACGCCTCGGCCACCTGTCGGACGGCGCGATCCCCTGGCTCGAGGGGGCCGAGTTGGGCGACGGCGACAGACGGGGTGTCACCGATCGGAACGATGTCGTCCTTCGTGCCCGACACCTGCAGGAACGGCGTCGGACGCGTCGGCGTGCAGCCCGACACGTTGGTGCCGGCGAGGGAGGCTGCTCCGAGCAGGTGCACCGACCCCTCGCAGAGGTACCGGTACGTCATCATCGCGCCGTTGGAGAACCCGACCATGTAGACCCTGGCGGGGTCCGCGCCGACCTCCTTGGACACCGTCGCGATGAGCCGGTCCAGGTAGGCGACGTCGTCGATCTTGCGGACGGAGGCGGTGCCGCAGCAGGTGCCGGCGTTGAACGACTTGTCGACACCCTGTGCGAACGCCGTGACGGCGTGCTGGTCGCGTGCGACGTCGGACCATCCGCCGAACGTCGTCATCAGCTGCGCGTCCTGTCCGGCCCCGTGGAGCACGACGAACAGAGGTCGCTGAGCGAGCGCCCCGGCGCTGGACGTCGCTTCGTCCTCCGAGGACGTGACGACGAGCGCCTCGCGATCACCTGGGCCAGGGATGTGCACCCACCGGGCGTCGACGCCCTGCACGTCGATCGCGACCTGGTCCGAGCAGGCGGGCAGCACGCTCACGACGCCCAGGACGGTGAGCGCGACGACCGATCGGAGGGCGCGTGTGGCGGAGCGCTTCGAGGACACCGCCAGAGCGTACCGATCCGCGGGGACCGCTCCCTGACGCCGGAGCGGATGCGGCAGCGGTGATACTGCTCCCCATGGCCGAACGACCACGACCTCAGCTGCTCCGCCGCATCCTGGTGTGGGGCTCACCTCTGATCGTCGCTCTCGTCGCTCTGGTCGTCGCTGGTTGCTCCGGCAACGAGGACGCCACGACCTCCACGACGACGAGCACCACCGCGGCGCCGTCCACGACGACGAGCACGCCGCCCGCGGACCGGGACCCGCTGCAGGTGGCGTGGGTGCGTCAGGTCGGTGGGCCGGGTGATGACGTCCTGAACGCCGCGACCGGACGCGGCGACGCGGTGATCGGCATCGGCACCACCGCCGGGTTGACGACCATGTCCCGACCGGGGACAGGTGCCACCGCAGCGTTCGTCGACGTCGTCGCGGCCTCCGACGGCACCCAGCGTGCGACCGTGCAGTCGACGCAGGCCGCCACGGTGACGGGAACGGCGATCGCGTCGGCGACCTCGGCCGATCGCACCATCGCGTGTGGAGCGACAGCAGGCGCTTCGGCGAGCGCCGGAACCGCTCACGGATGGTGCGCGACCGCGGGGCTCGACGGCGCGCTCGGCGCCGCGACCGTCCCCGGCACCGATCGCAGCGACACCGTGGCCGGGGTCGCAGTCGCTTCCGACGGGAACGAGACCTATGCCGTGGGCAGCACCGACGGCCTGTTCCCAGGGGCGAAGGACCCCACCGGCGGCGAACTCGGTGAAGGTGACGCCCTCGTCACCCGCATCGCTCCGAGCGGCGCCCTGAGCTGGGCACGGCAGTTCGGATCGTCGGCACCCGACGCAGCGACGTCGGTGACGACCTCCGACGGCGGCGACGCCGTCATCGCCGGTTGGACCGACGGCACGACGAGGGCGGACACCACCGGGGCCGTCGGAGCTGGGGACGCATGGATCGCGCGCATGGATCCCAGCGGGAGCCAACGTTGGATGACCCAGTACGGATCCGCCGGAGTCGACCGTGCGCTGGCGGTGGCGAGCGGAGGCGACCCCCGTCAGGGAACCGAGACCTTCGTCACGGCCGGCAGCACCGACGGTGCCGTCGCCCATTCATCGAACCTGGGTGCGACGGACGCGATCGTGCATGCGTTCGACGCCTCGGGCCGCCTGCGCTGGTCGCTGCAGTTCGGGTCGACAGCCGACGACGTCGCGACCGGCGTGGCCGTCGACGGCACGACGGCCTACGTGACCGGCACCACTGCCGGCAAGATCATCGGAGGTCGCCAGATCGCGCTCACCCCGACGGCGGGGCCCGACGGCACCACGTCCAGCACCGCACCGGGCACGACGGTTCCGCCGACAGGCGGCGGACTCGACGGGTTCCTCGCAGCAGTCGACCTCGCGACCGGAGAGCTGCGCTGGGTGGCGCAGTTCGGCACGGCCGGCGACGAGCGGGTCACCGGTGTGACCCGCTCGTCATCGGGTCTGCTGGTCGTGACAGGATCGACGACCGGCCAGCTGACAGCGTCACCTGCAGGGGGCGGCACGGACGGGTTCATGGTCGCGTTCGCCCTGCCGTCGGGCGGCGGCGGAGCCGCTCGCATCGTCTGA
>JAFDWA010000168.1 GCA_018268735.1 Actinomycetota bacterium
AGCCGGGGGAGGAGCTCACCAAGGAGGAGGTCATCGACTTCCTCGACGGCCGTGTGGCCAAGTGGTGGCTGCCCGACGACGTCGTGTTCATCGACGAGGTGCCCAAGACCAGCGTGGGGAAGTTCTCCAAAAAGGACCTGCGGGACCGCTTCGCCGGGCATCGCCTGCCCACGGCGGACGGCTGAGCGACCACTGCGGGGGCTGAGTGGTCGCCGTCGCGGGTGGGTCCTAACGTCGGTCGCCGATGTACGACTTCCTGCGCCGGCCGGCGTGGATCCTGAGCCACGTGCTCGTCGCGATCGGTGTCGTGGCCATGATCGGGCTCGGCTTCTGGCAGCGCCAGCGATGGATCGACGAGCGGGCCAAGAGCGAGGCGCTGCAGGCCGAGGCGTCCGCGACGGCGGTTCCGCTCGACCGGGTGCTCGCCGACGCGGGTGTTCGTCGGTCGACGGCGCCGTCGGAGGTGCCCGACTCGGTGGACTTCCGACGCGTCGAGCTCACCGGGACCTACGACGGCGCGCACGAGGTGATGATCCGCAACCGCAGCCGTGACGGCGCTCCCGGCGGCTGGGTGATGACCCCGCTCGTGCGTGAGGACGGGACCCGGGTCGCGGTCGTCCGCGGGTGGGTTCCCCTCGACGTCGATCCGCCCGCACCACCGTTCCCGGGCTCCGAGCCGCCGACCGGCCCCGTCACGGTCACCGGGATCGTGCAGCGGTCACAGGTCCGCGACATCTTCGGCGCGTCCGACCCGGCATCGGGCACGCTGAGGTCCCTGACGCGCGTGGACGTCCCCCGGCTCGCCCAGCAGGCCGGGGGGTCCTTCGAGCCGGTGTACGTCCTGCTCGACGGACAGACGCCTCCCCAGGGGGTGGCGACCAAGGACATGCCGGCGATCGTCCAGCTCCAGGTGCCGACGCCGGAGACCAACTTCTCCTACATGGTCCAGTGGTGGATCTTCGCGACGATCGCGCTCCTCGGCTACCCGCTCGTCCTGCGCCGGGTCGCCCGCAACCGGGCCCGTGGCGACGAGACGCCCGGCGAGGACGCGCCACCACCGCCGCTGCCCGGTGAACGGGTGCCCGTCCACGATGTCTCCTGACCACGATGTCGCCTGACGCAGAGTGGGTCCGCTCGGATGTGCCCGAGGGCGATGTCCGGGAGCGGATCATGTCGGCAGCCATCCGATGTGTGGAGCGTGACGGCGTCCGCGCCGTGTCGATGGAGGCGGTCGCCGCTGAGGCCGGGCTGTCGCGGACGACGCTGTACCGGCACTTCCCCGGCGGTCGCGGCCAGCTCGTGTCGGAGACAGCGACCTGGGAGGTCGGGCGGTTCTGGCGGCGCCTGGCCGCCGCGGTGGAGGACCTCCCGACCATGGAGGACCGCCTCGTCGCCGGGCTGGTCATCGGCACGAAGATGATCCGCCGCAGCACGATCATGGCCAACCTCCTGGAGCCGGAGCTCGAGGAGCTGGTCAGCGCGCTGCGCCCCTCGGAGACGATCGTGCACCAGGTGATCCGGGACTACCTGCGTGACCTCCTCGACGTGGAGGCCGCCGAAGGGCGGTTGCGGCCAGGCACCGACACCCACGAGGCGGCGGACTACCTGACGCGGATGATCCTGTCCTACCTCGGCAGCCCGGCCGGCTGGGACCTCACCGACCGCGAGCAGACACGACGTCTCGTCCGTACCGAGTTCATCGCGGGGATCGTCGGGCCGTCGTCCTGACCCGCTCCTCCTCGGCGCAGCGGGATGTCGGTGCAGTGGGAGTCGGCGCAGCGGGATGTCGGAGCGACGAATGTCACAGTGTGACGCGTGGCGATGAGACAGATCGGGTCTTAGTGTTCCATCCATGACATCTGGTGCCGGGGGGCACATCATCGGGACCGGTGGGACCCGGACCGCACTCGGTCCGTCCAGCTCGGCATCGGATCCCGCCGACGCCCGATCGACGACGACCCAGCTCGCCTCGACGGTGGCGCCGGGCAGCACCGAGGAGCGCGTGGTCGACGCGATGTTCGCCTGCATCGCCAGGTGGGGGCTCGCGAAGACCACCGTCGAGGACGTCGCCCGCACCGCCGGCATCTCACGCGCCACGGTGTACCGGCTGTTCCCGGGCGGGAAGAGCTCGATCCTCGAAGCCGGCCTCGCCACCGAGATCACACGACTCGTCGCAGCGCTCTCGGAGCAGCTGGAGGAGATGGACGACCTCGAGTCCTGCCTCGGGCGTGCCATCGGGGTCGCCACGGTGTTCCTGCGGGACCACGAGGCGCTCGCCTACGTGCGCGAGCACGAGTGGAGCGCCGTGGAGTCCTTCCTCGCACACGATCGACTCGATGCGCTCTTCCTGCTCGCCGGCACGACGCTCGGTCCCTCGCTGCTGCGGTTCCTCCCACCGGAGCAGGCCGGACGCGTCGCGGTGTGGGCGGCCCGGATGGTCGTGTCGTACCTGCTCTCGCCGTCGGAGGAGATGGACCTCGGTGACGAGGCAACCGCCCGCCGGGTCGTCGCGACCTATCTCCTCCCCGGACTCGGAGCAGCAGCGTGACCGTCGGCCGAGCCCGAGCGAACGCCAGAGAACTCCCCCCAGCGAACCACCCACCACAGGAGCATCCACCACAATGAGCACGAACGAGGAAATCATCGGCCGAGCGGACGTCGACGACCTGGAGGCGATCCTCGCCGTCACGAACACCGACCGTGACGAGGTCATCTCGACCGTGCGCCAGAACGCCGAGGCGATCTTCACGTGGGACTACGAGAAGGGCGCCCGCCCGGCGCTCGACAAGCTCTACGAGAAGGCGAAGGTCTCCATGTGGAACGGTCAGACCGATCTCCCGTGGGAGACCGAGGTCGACCAGGAGCAGATCGTCGTCGCCAACGCCGAGCAGAACGGCGCGGCAGGTCTCGGGCTCGCCGACTTCGACGTGACCGGCACGCCGTTCGAGCGCTGGACGGACCAGCAGTGGATGCAGCTCGGGATCGAGAGCCAGAACTGGACGCTCAGCCAGTTCATGCACGGCGAGCAGGGCGCGCTGATCTGCACCGCGAAGATCGTCGAGACGGTCCCGTGGATCGACGCCAAGTACTACGCCTCGACCCAGGTGATGGACGAGGCCCGTCACGTCGAGGTGTTCGCCAAGTACCTCGACGAGAAGCTGTCAGGGCACTACCCGGTCAACGCCCACCTGAAGCTGCTGCTCGACGACATCATCACCGACAGCCGCTGGGACATGACCTACCTCGGCATGCAGGTCATGGTGGAGGGCCTCGCCCTCGCTGCCTTCGGCTTCATCCACCAGATGACGACCGAGCCGCTGCTCAAGCAGATGCTTCGCTACGTGATGAGCGACGAGGCCCGTCACGTCGCCTTCGGCGTGCTGTCGCTGCAGGACTACTACAGGGAGCTCTCCGACGCCGAGATCTTCGAGCGCCAGCAGTTCGCGTTCGAGGCGGCCGTGCGGATGCGCGACCGGTTCCTCCAGCAGGAGGTGTGGGAGCGGATGGAGGTTCCGGTCAAGGAGGCCATCGAGCTGGTGATGCTGACGCCGACGCGCCAGATGTTCCAGATGATGCTCTTCTCGAAGATCGTGCCCAACTGCAAGAAGCTCGGACTGCTCGATCGCAACGACTCGTGGTTGCGTCGGCGCTTCGAGGAGATCGGCGTCATCCAGTTCGAGGACTGGACCGACACCGGCGAGGAGTACGGCGCGTTCGCTCTGACCGACGCCGACCAGCGCAGCGCCTGAGGTCGGCGGCCGGCGACGGCTGGCGACGGCTGCAGCATCGCCGAACCTGGTCGGGTCGGCCCGAGGCGCTCCAGTAGCCTGGCGGCGATGTCCGACGACCTGGCCACGGTGCTGCTCCAGCTGCGCCTGCGGGCGTTCGCCTCGAGCGACGTGCTGGCCGCGTCCACGGGCGCTGCCCTGAGCACGGTCGAATCGCTCCTCGTCGGGGCGGCATCCGACGGACTCGTGCTGCGCCGGAGCGGACGAGTCGCAGGGTGGACCCTCACGGCCGCCGGTCGGGTCCGGGGTCAGGACCTCCTGGCAGCCGAGATCGACCTCGTCGGTGGACGTGACGCCGTGGTCGAGGCGTACCTGGAGTTCCTCCCGCTCAACGCCGAGCTGCTGTCGATCTGCACGGACTGGCAGGTCGTGGTCGTCGACGGCGAGCACATCCCCAACGACCACGCCGACGAGCAGCGGGACTCGGCGATCCTGGCGAGGCTGGGTCGCCTGCACCCCGCGGCGCTCGACGTGGTCGCCGCGCTCGCCGACGCAGCACCCCGCTTCGGCGGCTACGGTGCCCGCCTGTCGGAGGCTCACGACCACGTGCTCGGTGGGCACACCGAGTGGTTGACCCGGGTGACCGGCGACTCCTACCACGGTGCGTGGTTCGAGCTGCACGAGCACCTGCTCGCGGTGCTCGGACGTGACCGGGAGCGCGAGACGGTGCCCGCGTACACCCCCACGATCGTTGCCGGAACCGGTCGCCCCGTCCCGAGGGGCCCAGCAGTTGGAGACACCCCATGACCGCCACCTTCGGACGCGTCATCACCGCCATGGTCACGCCGTTCGACGAGCGCGGCGAGCTCGACCTCGACGCCGCGGTGGAGCTGGCGAACTGGCTGGTCGAGAACGGCTCCGACGGCCTCGTCCTGTGCGGCACGACCGGTGAGAGCCCGACGTTGACGGAGTCCGAGGAGCTGGTGCTGTTCCGGACCGTGCGCGCGGCGGTGCCGGTCCCGGTGATCGCCGGAGCGGGATCCAACTCGACCGCCAGCGCCGTCGAGCAGACCAAGCGCGCCGGCGAGCTGGGGGTCGAC
>JAFDWA010000169.1 GCA_018268735.1 Actinomycetota bacterium
CGAGGCGCACAGCATGGGCGAGCTCGACCAGGTCGCCGAGCGCCGTGGCAGGCAGCGCGGCGAGGTCGGCGAGATCGGGCGCCGTGAGCCGACCACCGTCGTGGAGGAGGGCTGCTCGGGCAGCCTCGATGGCCGGGAAGTCGCTCATGGGCCTCGTGTGGGTCGGGTTCGGATCGGTCCGCGTCGCCGCGTAGGGTTTGCCGTCCCGCTGCCGGGAGCGGCACGGAGCGTACCGGGAGGTCCGGTTGGGCAACGAAGCGAGCGCCGCCGACTGGGTTCGGCGCGACGAAGCCGTCGTCTGGCACGGGTTCACCCAGATGGCGACGTTCGCGTCGAACTCCCCGATCGTCGTCGAGCGGGGCGAAGGACGCGATCTGATCGACGTCGACGGCCGCCGCTACCTCGATGCGATCTCGTCGGTGTGGATGATGACCCTCGGCCACCACGTGCCGGAGCTCGACGACGCGATCCGCGACCAGCTCGATCGGATCGCGCACTCCACGATGCTCGGACACGGCAACGTCGCGACGATCGAGCTCGCCGAGGCCCTTGCGCCCCGACTGCCGGTGGAGGACCCCCATCTCCTGTTCGCGTCCGACGGCGCCGCAGCGGTCGAGCAGGCGATCAAGATCGCGTTCCAGCACTGGGTGAACCTCGGCGTGGGTGGCCGCACCTCGTACCTGGCATTCGGTGGGGCCTACCACGGTGACACGATCGGGTCGATCTCCGTCGGCTCGGGCGGGTTCGGCACGGACCTGTTCGACCCGTTGCGCTTCGGCGTGCTGCGCGCACCGGGGTTCGACGATCCATCGTGCATCGAGGTCGCCTGCGAGCTGATCCGGGACCACCACGACGCGCTGGCCGCCGTCATCGTCGAGCCGCTGGTGCAGGGCGCTGCCGGGATCCACACGCGGGCGGCTGGAGAGCTCGCCGCGCTCGCAGCGACGTGCTCGGAGCACGACGTGCTGTTGATCTGCGACGAGGTCGCTGTCGGATTCGGCCGTACCGGAACCCTGTTCGCGTCGCAGCGCTGCGGGATCCGTCCGGACATCATGGCGCTCGGCAAGGGAATCACCGGCGGATACCTGCCCATGTCCGCGACCGCGGTGAGCCGACGCGTCTACGACTCGTTCCTGGGAGCGGACCTCGGGCCGAGGACGCTGTACCACGGGCACTCCTACGCGGGGAACGCGCTGGCAGCGGCGGTGGCGCGCCGACACCTCGAGCTGATCGACCAATGGCGTGTGCTCGCGAACGTCGAGGCGCGGTCGGTGCAGCTGGGAGCTGCACTCGAGGAGCGGATCGTGCCGCTGCCGCAGGTGCGTGAAGTCCGCCAGCAGGGATTGATGGTCGGCGTCGAGCTCGCTCCCCCGCTCGAGGGGTTGCGGTGGGGCCGCCGGGTGAGCGCAGCGTGCGTCGAACGTGGCGTGCTGATCCGACCGCTCGGCGACGTGGTGGTGTCGGTGCCGATGCTGACCACGACGAGCGACGAGGTGGAGCGGATCGTCGACACGCTGGTCGATGCGATCTCCGCTGCAACATGAGGGCGCGCCAGGACCCCGACCCGACGACACCGACCGCTCCGGCCGGGACGTCGCTGCCGACGCCGTGGCAGGAGCGCGTCGCGGAGCGGCTGGACACCATCGTCGAGCAGGGCCGCTGGCGGACCGTCCGATCGTTGGACTCGGGGCGACCGGCCACCGTCCTCACCGACTCGCGTCGCCACGTGGTGTCCTTCGCCGGCAACGACTACCTCGGCCTCAGCCAGCACCCAGCTGTGATCGGCGCCGCACGGTCGGCGCTCGACGACTTCGGCGCCGGTGCAGGAGCCTCCCGCCTGGTCGTCGGCAGCCGCCCCGTCCACGATCGGCTCGAGGCGGCCATCGCCGACTGGAAGGGACGCGACGCTGCGTTGCTCTTCTCGACCGGCTACCAGGCGAACGTCGGGGTGCTCGGAGCGATCGCCTCGACCGCAAGGGACGTGGTGATCCACAGCGACGAGCTGAACCACGCGTCGATCATCGACGGCGCACGGCTGAGCCGTGCCGAGGTGCGCGTGTTCGCCCACCTGGACCTGGCAGCGCTCGACGCTGCGCTCACCGATGGAAGAGGGCGACCGCAGCTGGTGGTGAGCGACGAGGTCTTCTCGATGGACGGCGACAGCGCCGACACCGCCGGGCTCGCCGATGTCTGCCGTTCCCATGATGCCCTCCTGGTCCTCGACGTCGCGCACTCGGTGCTGGCCCAGGCGCCCCCGGCCGACGCCGTCCTCGTGGGCACCTCGTCGAAGGCGCTCGGGTCCCTGGGCGGGTTCGTCGCCGGCCCGGTTCCGATCGTCGACCTCTGCCGCAACGTCGCCCGCTCGTTCATCTTCACCACCGCGTCCGCTCCCGCCGACGCGGCTGCGGCGCTCGCGGCGATCGGGGTGCTCCGGTCGCCCGACGGCATCCGGCTCACGGACCGGCTCCGCGCCAACGTCGAGCTCATCTCACCGGGCCACGTCTCGCCGATCGTGCCGATCGTGATCGGAGAGGAGGCAGCAGCGGTCGCCGCGTCGCTCGAGCTCCTCGATGCCGGCCTGCTGGTTCCGGCGATCCGGCCGCCGACGGTGCCGCCCGGCAGCAGCCGCCTGCGGGTCGCGCTGTCCGCGGCCCACGAGGCCGCCGACGTCGAGCGGCTCGCCGCCGCGCTGGATCAGATCGGTCACCGACCCGAGGTGCTCGGAACGTGACGCGCGCTCATCACCGGCCGCGCCGGTTGGTCGTCGTCGCCGGAACCGGCACCGAGGTCGGCAAGACCTGGGTCGCTGCAGCCCTGATCGACGGGCTCCGCGGACACAACGTGACGGTGGCGGCACGCAAGCCGGCGCAGTCGTTCGCTCCGGAGGACCGGCGCACCGACGCCCACGTGCTCGCCTCGGCGACCGGTGACGTCGCCGAACGGGTGTGCCCCCGCCACCGCTGGTACCCGACACCGATGGCACCGCCGATGGCGGCCGACGCGCTCGGTCGGGACCCGATCCGACTTCAGGACCTGCTCGACGAGATCAGCGCGAGTTGGCCGGGACGTGCTCCGGACGTCGGGATCGTCGAGCTGGCCGGTGGCGTGCGCTCACCGCTGGCCCATGACGGCGACGGCCGCGACCTGATCGCCCGCCTCGAACCGGATCTCGTCGTGCTCGTCGCGGATGCCGGGCTGGGGACGATCAACTCGCTGCGCCAGTCGACCGACGACCTCGCCGGCCACGCGACCCTGGTGCTGCTCAACCGCCACGACCCGTTCGACGAGCTGCACGTCCGGAACCGTGCGTGGCTCTCGGAGCACGACGGGATCGAGGCGGCCGTCGACGTCGCGAGCGTGTCCGACCTGCTCGTGAGCGTCCTGCCCGCGTTCTGCACCGGATGCGGACGCTCAGCGGCGGAGTGCCCGGGCGGGTGCCGATCCGAGCTCGATCCTCCGAGGCACTGCCCGCGCTGCGGTCGCCGTCTGGTCGTCACGATCGTGCCGACCGGGGTGTCGGCGAGGTGTCGCGACCACGGTCCGCTGGGATCCGAGGAGCGCCTGGTCGACCGGGGGTGAGGCCGGGCCCGATCCGGGCGAGCGGACGGGCTCAGCTCGCGAAGAACGGACGGGCGACCTCGTCGTACAGCTCGAGGTCCACGAACCGGGTCCGCCCGGTCGCCTCGTGCAGCGGGACCCGGACGATCCGGTCCGCCTGCAGCGCCAGCATCCGGCCCCAGTCCCCTTCGGCAGCTGCGTCCGCGGCGCCGACGCCGTAGCGGGTCGCGAGCACGCGGTCGAACGCCGTCGGCGTCCCGCCACGCTGCACATGGCCGAGGATGGTGACCCTCGTCTCGATCCCGGTGCGACCCTCGATCTCCGACGCCAGCACCTGCGAGATCCCTCCGAGGCGACGGTGTCCGAACCGGTCCACCTCGTAGCGGGGCTCCGGCATCGTGCCGGGCACCGGTGTGGCACCCTCGGCGACGACCACGATGGAGGCATAGGACATCCCGGCGTGGCGCCGCTGCAGCGCCTCGCAGACCTCGGCGATGTCGAAGGGCACCTCCGGGATCAGCGTCATCGTCGCACCACCGGCGAGACCGGCACGCACCGCGATGTGGCCGGCGTCGCGACCCATCACCTCGACGACGATGACCCGGTCGTGCGCCTCGGCGGTCGTGTGGAGGCGGTCGATCGCGGCGGAGCAGATGTGCACCGCCGTGTCGAAGCCGAAGGTCATCTCGGTCAGGGCGATGTCGTTGTCGATGGTCTTGGGGACCCCGACGCAGTTGACCCCGTCGTCGTGCAGGTCTCGTGCCGCACCGAGGGAGCCGTCACCGCCGACGACCACGAACCCGTCGAGAGCGAGCCGTGCCATCGTCGCCTTCACGACCTCGACGCCGTCGGGGAACTGGTACGGCTGGATCCGCGATGTGCCGAGGATGGTGCCGCCGCGGGGCAGGATCCCACGGCACCTCGCCACGTCGAGCGCCTCCCAGTCGTCCTCGAGGACGCCGCGCCACGCATCGCGGAAGCCGACGACCGTGCCGCCGTGGACCCGCTCGACCTTGCGGACGACGGCACGGATCACGGCGTTCAGCCCAGGGCAGTCGCCGCCGGAGGTGAGGATCCCGATGCGCACCACGCCAGAGTAGGCGCCGGTGCGACTGACCCTGGATGGTCGCCCGGCCGCTACTCTCCGACGCCATGGCGGTCCTCGCGATCGACGCCGGCACGACCGGCATCCGTGCGTTCGTCCTCGACCGCGCGGGGACCCCGATCGCACGTGCGTACCGCGAGTTCACCCAGCACTTCCCGCAACCTG
>JAFDWA010000016.1 GCA_018268735.1 Actinomycetota bacterium
AGCGCAAGGTGCTGAAGCGCTCGGCCGAAGAGGCCGAGCGGATCGCCCGCGAGAACCTCGAACGGGTGGGTGTCGGCGACAAGGGCGACCAGTACCCGGTGCAGCTCTCGGGCGGCCAGCAGCAGCGCGTGGCGATCGCACGGGCGCTCGCTATGGACCCGGAGATCATGCTGTTCGACGAGGCGACCTCTGCGCTCGACCCGGAGCTGGTCGGCGACGTGTTGAACGTCATGCGCTCGCTCGCCGAGGACGGGATGACGATGATGGTGGTCACCCACGAGATCGGCTTCGCCCGCAACGTCGCGGACCGCGTGGTGTTCATGGCCGACGGCGTGGTGGTGGAGGAGGGGTCTCCGGCGCAGGTGATCGACGACCCCCAGCACGCACGCACCCGGCAGTTCCTCCGTCAGGTCCACGACCGCTGAGCAACCCACCGAGACGGGCGAGCGGCGCTCACCGGCTTGCGGAGGTTGGGGAAGCGAGACCGGGGCGTGGGAGACTTCTCCGCCATGGCGGTTCACACCCATCTCGGCTCGTCCCGGTCAGCGCGTGGCAGGATCCTCGCCGTCGTGCTCGTCGCGCTGTCCGTCGTCGCGGTCGCGTGCAGCTCCGGTGGCGGAAATGGGTCCAAGCAGTCCGGGCGCACCACGAGCAGCGACGACACCTCGAAGGACCGGGGCTGCAACGGGTCCGTCGAGTCGCCGTCGACGGCGTTCGTCGTCGACCGGTGCGGTAGGGTCGTGATCCTCCGGGGCGTCAACGTCGAGAGCTCCTCCAAGGGCGCCACCCAGGCGGGGGCGCACCTGCCCACCTCCGGGCTGGCAGGTCAGGCGCAGCTGCACCGATGGGGGTGGAACGTGGTGCGGTTCCTGGTCTTCTGGGGTGCGATGGAACCCCAGAAGGGCGTCTTCGACGCCACGTACCTCGACGGAGTGCAGCGGTGGCTGGACTGGTACGAGGAGAACGGCATCCACGTCGTGTTGGACATGCACCAGGACCTGTACGCCTGGGCGGTCGGCGGCAACGGCGCACCGGACTGGGCGGTCGACTCGAAGGGGGCGCCGGTCACGAAGATCCCCGAGGGTCAGCCCTGGTACCTGCAGGGCGCCTCGGCTGCGGTGCAGAACGCCTACCAGTCGTTCTGGAACCCGGCGCCGGGCCAGCCCGACCTGAAGGGCGAGTACCTCAAGGCGCTGTCGCACCTGGTCGAGCGCTTCGCCGAGCACCCCGCGGTCATCGGCTACGACGTCATGAACGAGCCCTCCTTCGCCAACGGCGACCTGGCAGCGACGCTCGCCATCCAGCCGCAGGCGGCCGCCGGCACGTTCGTGAACCCGAACCTGACCGCGTTCATGCAGGCCGGCATCGATGCGGTGCGGGCACACGACAGCGCGGCGTGGGTCATGGTGGAGCCCACCTCCCTGCTCAACGCGTTCCCGTACGCCGGCGATCTCGAGTTCGACAAGCTGCGCGATCCGCGCAAGGGTCCGCCCCGCCTGGCCTACGCGGGGCACCTGTACCAGCAGTCGGTGCACGACGGGAAGGGCTACCCCGAAGGCGATCCGTACCTCGGGACCTGGGAGCGGTACCGCAGCGCCGAAGCGAAGCGGATGGACGCAGCGCTGTGGATCGGTGAGTGGGGCGGTGCGGATCAGCCGCGGATGGACGTCTACGTCCAGGAGGTCACCGCCATGGCCGACCGCCTCATGGCCGGCTGGGCGTACTGGAGCTGGGACCCGGGCGGATGGTCACCGGTCGAGGCCGACGGGACCACGATCTCCGCCAACGGGCGGCGCCTGCTGCGCGTGCAGCCCCGGGCGATCGCCGGGACACCGGACGACTTCGCCTGGGACCCGGCACAGCGGTCGTTCAAGATGGCGTGGGCCGAGCGCTCCGACGCCGTCGGACCGACCGAGCTCGCGGTACCCGGGGAGCTCTTCCCGGAGGGCGTCGAGGTCCGCCTCGACGGTCGCTCCGCGAGGGTCGACTGGGACAAGGACCGTTCGGTGCTGCGGCTCGCGCCGGACCGTGGACGCGCCCACCACGACGTGTGCGTGGCCCCGAAGGGGTCGACCGCCTGTTCCGCGTAGGGCCGCTCGATCAGATCTTGCGGTTCGGGTCGACGACGCCCTTGCCCGCGTTCGCCGGGACCTTCGTCACGCCGTTCGCCGGGCAGTGGAAGCCGCCGCCGTCGTCGTCGGTGCCGTCCAGCTTCGGGTAGAGCCGCTCGAACTTGCCGTCCTTGACGATCATCAGCATCGAGCACGAGCTCGACGTGGCCTCGTCGAAGCGAGCTGGGTCCTGTGCGGAGTGCAGTCCTCCGCCCGTCCAGTCCTTCTGCGCCGCTGCCTGCTCCAACAGGCAGGTCCGGTCGATCACGCCGCCGTTCGCCTTCGCGCAGGCGTCGGCCGACACCGCGAACAGCAGCCAGGCGCTCATCGACTGGATGCCGAGCGGGGCCACCTTCGCATCCGGCACGTACTGCTTCAGCAGGTCGAGGTACTGACGGGTTGCGGGCCACTTGCTGGCCTCTTCCACCGGGTGCACCGTCATCCTCACCACCGTGCCGTCGACCGCTGCGTCGCCCTGGGAGAACAGGAGCGGGTCGTACATGTTGGTCTCGAGGAGCGCGCGACCCTTCCAGCCCTGCTCCTTGAGCTTCGCGAGCGCACTGGTGACGTTGCCTGCCTCTCCGACCCACATGAGGGTGCCGGCTCCCGAGCCAATCACCTGCTGGGCGAGCGGCGTCCAGTCGGTCATGCCCACCGCCGAGTACGGGATCTGCGCGACGAGGTCGAGGCCGAGGTCCTTGACCGCTGCCGCGTACTTCTCCTTGACGACCTCGAGCGCTGGGAGCTGCGCGTAGGCGATCGCGACCTTCTTCGACTGCTCCGGGTAGAGCTTGGCGAAGTCACGGATCCAGGTGTTGGACACCGAGGTGCCCGGGTTCGGGACCGGTTGGACCTGCCCGTTCGAGTCGGCCTTCTCAGGTGACACGGCGTAGCCGGGGATGTCGACGAGTCCGCACTTGTGGAAGTCGGAGTCGTCCTTGCCGGTGAACTGGAGGTTGTCCTGGGCCCACCCGCCGCCGACCATCGCGAACACGGAGTGGCACGCCTCGGTCATCGCCTTCGGGACGTCGAGGAGGGCGGCGTCGAGCTCGACCGGCTCGATCTTCAACCCTGCGATGCCGCCGGCAGCGTTGCACCAGTCGGTGAAGGCGACCGACGCGTCCCACATCTCCTTGTTGAGGCCGGGTCGGATCGAGGAGCTGCGGTCGGTCGCGACGCCGATGTAGAGCTTGTCGGCGCCCTTGCCGGACTCGCCCTCCTTGACCCGGGCGTTGCCCTTCCCGCAGACGCCCTTGAGGTCGCCGAACTGTCCCGACGCCGATGTCGAGGTCACCGCGGTGGTCGTCGTCGTGTTGTCGGCGCCGTCGGCGGCCTTCTTGTCACCGCTCGCTCCGCAGGCGGAGACGGCCAGCGCGACCGCTGCGATCGTGGCAGCGACCACCATGGGCCTGGGACTCATGGAGTGCTTGGAACGCATGGAACCCCCCGGTGCCGGTGTGCACCGCCACCGTAGTGGCACGTGACCCACGGCACAGCTCAAGGTCCGGGATCGTCGGGCGATCCGGGCCGGTCCGAACCCGGCTGCACCGAGGACCTCGCACGTGCGACGCTCGACATGCGACGCGCGACGTCCGACGCGCCGACCTCGGGTCAGGATGGGACAGAGGGGTCGGGACAGAGGGGTCGGGACAGAGGGGACGGGACGCGGGGAGCGCGTCGGGTCCGGCTCTGGCTCAGGCCACGACGCCGGCGGCGCGCAGGGCGACGATCCGATCCGCACCGAGGCCGAGCTCCGACGCGAGGACCGCGTCGGTGTGCTCGCCGAGCCACGGCACCCGGGTCTCCGGCCCTTCCGCGACGCCGGAGATCTTCACGGGGTTGCCCGGTGTGAGCACCGGCTGGTCCACTCCGTCGACGCGGGGCATCTCGACGAGCATGTCGCGCATCGTGACGTGCGGGTCGTGGACGATCTCCTCCGCGGTCAGGCACGGTCCGGATGCGAGACCGGCAGCGGCGAGGTCGGCCGCCGCCTGCTGGCGGGTCCGCTCAGCCGCCCACCCCTCGATCCCGGGGCGGATCACGTCCGCCATGTGCCGAACCCATCCCGATCGGTCCGCAAGGCGCCTGTCGGACAGCCACTCGGGTCGTCCGACCAGGTTCGCGAGCGCCTCGAACTGCGGTTCACGACCGACCTGCAGCACGAACCATCCATCGGCGGCGCGGAAGTTCTCGAGGATGAGCGGCGCCTTCTCCGTGAGACCCATCGACCAGAAGTTCGCGACGATGTCGGTCATCGCGACCAGCGCGTCCAGCATGGCGACGTCGACGTACTGGCCGGCACCGGTGCGGTCGCGCTGACGCAACGCAGCGAGCACGCCGATCGCCCCGAACAGCGCCGCGGAGATGTCGCCGAGCGCTCCCACCGGAGCGGCCTGCGGTGGACGGTCGCCGGTGGCCTGGTAGTCGTAGATGCCCGACATCGCCTCGACGATGGCTGCGAACGCCGGGCGATCCTTGTAGGGGGACTCGGTGGTGTTGCCGAACCCCGACACCGACAGGTAGATCACCTCCGGGTGCACCGCGGCCACGTCGTCGTAGCCGAGCCCCAACCGTGCGAGCCCACCCGCCTTGAAGTTCTCGGCGACCACGTCGAAGCGCGGAGCGAGGTCGAGGACGAGCTGGCGCCCCTCATCGGACTTCAAGTCGATGCAGATGCTCCGCTTCGAGAGGTTGTTGCGGAGGAACGTCGCACCGACCTGGCGACCGTCGGGGTCCGCCATCGCCGGGAGCGAGGATCGCCCCATGTCGCCCCCCTTCGGGGACTCGACCTTGAGGACCTCGGCGCCGAGTCGGCCGAGCAGCTGGGTCGCATAGGGGAGTGCCTGCATCTGCTCGAGTGCCAGGACGCGGATCCCGTCGAGCGGCTTGCCGGCTGCGAGGGCGTCGGCGTTGGCGATGTCTCCGAGTCGCATGGTGGTCGACGGTACCCGCATCTGACGGGTCGTCACATCCCGAGCGGTCAGCTCCGGCGACACCCTCCGGTAGCATCCGTCACGTGGGCAGCAGCGGACAGAAGCCACGGAAGTCGGGTCAGCGGCACCTTCCCAAGGTCGGCTCGAAGGCGAACGTCGACTACGAGGTGGCCCAGAAGCGCCGAGAGGTCTTCCACGGCTGGCCGTGGGTCCTCGTCGCAGCGTTGCTGGTGATCGTCCTGCTGGCGTTCATCATCATCACCTGAACGACCGTGTCAACTGGACGACCGGGCCGCCTGGACGACCGTGTCAGCTGGACGACCGTGTCAACTGGACGACCGTGTCATCCAGCGTCGTCCCAACCGAGCTCCCTGGAGCCCGGGCGCCGGATGTCGAGCAGGCTGTTGATCCAGTCCCTGAAGGCGAGGTCCGTCTCGAGGAACTCGACGCCGTAGGTCCTCCAGCTCGGGTCGCCGAAGTCGTCGATCCGTCGGATTCGCACGACGGCGTCGGCGTCGTCGAGGCGGATGGCGACCGCTCGCCCCCGCCGCAGATCCGGTGACGACGGTGCGACGATCGCGGCGCCGCTCACCGAGACGTCGATGATCCGTCCCACCTCGGTCGCTCGCATCTTGTCGCGGAGCCGCCCTCGGATCACCTCGTCGACTCGCCACGCGACGAGCACTTCGCCGAGGGGGACGCGCTCGCCGAGTCGGCGGCCCTGTTGGGTGGGGATCGGTGGTTCCATCACCTCTCCCATCGGTCGACTCTGTCCGTGGCTGAAACCTTCGTGGCGCAGATCAGGTGGTGCCGGGCCGGAGCGACAGGACCCATCCGTGTCGCGGCGCGACGGTCCCCTCGAGGACCTGGCGGTACACCTGCTGCACCGTCGTGGCGTCCTGCGCCTCGCGCACCTCGAACCAGTCCTGCATCTCATGGGCGCAGATCCGCCACGCCGCGGCGAGCGTCCGCTCCACCGACGCGACGCCGAGCCGCTCCCGGAGACGGGTTGCCACCCCCGGCGCCAGGAACAGGCTCCGTCGTGCTCCCGGGAGGGTGGAGGTCTCCAGGGGCGGGGCGAGGCGGTGGGTCGCTCCGACGGCGCTGCTGTGGACGAGCGCCTCGCCGAGCCGGTGGTGGATGCCTGCGACGACCGCCGGGTCCCCGCTGAGGTCGACCAGTGCGGTCGGGCCGACCGGGAGGGAGCCGATGTCGTCGTAGTCGACGACGCGGTCGTAGCAACCCAGCAGCCGCACGTCGGTCATGTGGCGTGCGCTCGTCAGGCCGACGATCGCGGGCCGCTGGCTCCGCGTGCGCATGACCTGCGCGGTCCCGATCGCGGTGCGCGACGATGCACTCGTCAGGATGAGCGCATCGGCTCCGGACCAGCCCTGTTCGGCGAGGTCGGCGTCGAGGAGGAACGACGTGGTGAACGTCGGCCGGAGGAGCACCTCCGACGCTGCGGAGGGGGACGTGGTCGACAGGGGGTCGCTCGAGCGGTCGAGGTAGCGGTTGTAGACGGGCGCCGCTCGTCGGCGGTGCGGGCTCGCGTCGGTGAAACCTCTGGGACCGACCGCTTCAGGGCTGACGAGCAGGTGCGTCGCCATGGGGAGCAACCCGTAGTAGGTCCTGCCGGGTGCGAGGTCGGGATGCGACGAGCGCAGGACGGTCGCGTGGCCCCACACCGGGATCGTCCCGGTTCCGTCGGGGGCGGGGAACATGGACCAGTACCCGAGGGAGCTGCCGGCGTCCGCGTAGCCGACGTTGAGCGCCGAGAAGCCGAATCGGTCGACCGCGAGCACTGCGGTGCCCTCGGGTGGCACCGTGTCGTCGGACAGCGACGAGGCACGCGACTCCATCCGGTGCAGGTCGTTCAGGTCGACGTCCAGGCTCATGCCGAGCGTCATTCGGTGGGTACCTCCGGTGCCGTGGTGCCGGCCGTCGTGAGTTCTGGCCGTCGACGGCGTAACCTAGGCGGGTCCGGCCACCCGGGCCGCCCGGCAGGGCGCCGCACCCGGGGTTCGTCGCCGACGGCGATCGCGCCGCGTCCGTGACGAGGGCGGAGCGAGCGTTCCGGACCGAGCACGACGTCGGCGCCTGCGCCGGACGCACGACACGAATCGAGGGACGACATGGGTGCCAGCCGAACCAGCTTCGCCAAGCTCCAGCGGGACCGGGCCAAGAAGGCGAAGGCCGCCGCCAAGCGCGAGCGCCGCCTCGACCGGGACGACCTGCCGATGGACGACGACCCCGAGATCGGCCTCGACGTCGCCGACGACGGCCAGGAGCTCTCCGCCGACCAGCTCCTGCGGATGGTCGAGGAGCTGCACGCGGACTTCGAGGCGAAGCGCATCGACTTCGACACCTTCGAGGAGCGCAAGACGGAGCTGTTCGCCCGGATCACGGTGGACTGACCCGCACCGTCGGGACGGTGGGTCGGACCGGCGCCCGTGACTAGGGTGAGCTCCATGAGCAGAGCGCGCAAGATCTCCTCGGACCTCCGCCACGTCGCGACCCTGGCCGGCACCACCGCAGCAGTGGTCGAAGGCGCTGCGATCGCTGCGGAGAAGGCCCGTTCGGTCACCGAGCACCTCGTCTCCGGAGGCGACGGCGACCTCGCGCTCGCTGCGGAGGTCGAGGCGACGCTGGCGGCACGGCCCTGTCGGCGCAGGAGGCGCCTGGTCCTGATCGTCGTGCTCGGCCTGGCAGCGGCGGTCGGCATCACCGTGTGGAAGCGGCGCGCCGCGGCGCGCCGCGACGAGATCGCGGCCGATCTCCGCGACGAGGATCGCTTCTCCGGATCGATGCCCTGACGCCGTCGACGCCCTGACGCGCGCGCGTCCCGCTCCCAACGGGGACCGGCGAAATCAGCTCCCCTGGGCCGCCAGCTCGGCGCGAACCTCGTCCATGTCGAGCTCGCGTGCCTGGCGGATCAGGTCGTCGAGGGCCTGGCGGGGCAGCGCTCCCGGCTGGGAGAACAGCAGCACCCCGTCGCGGAACATCATCAGCGTCGGGATCGACATGATCTGGAGCGCAGCGGCCAGGTCCTGCTGCGCCTCGGTGTCGACCTTCGCGAAGGTGATGTCCGGGTTGTCCTCGCTCGCTGCCTCGAACACCGGTGCGAAGGATCGGCACGGCCCGCACCACGACGCCCAGAAGTCCACGAGGACGATGCCCTCGCCGTTGACGGTGGGTTCGAAGTCCGGGCTGGTGAGGTCGGTGGTCGCCATGCGGTCTCCAACCCCGAGGCGTCGCGCTCCATTCCCGTCGGCGCCCGGATGCCGCCCGGATCCGGCTCGGTGCTGCTGGCGCTGCAGGCGGGGTCACGTGTCGACGGAGCTGTCGGAGCCCGGGGTACTGTCGGTGCGCAGCGCCGGGGGGTGCGCTCGGAGGTGCGCGATGAGGTCATCAGCCACGACGCCGGTGCCGGTGGGGTCGCTCCGGCCGAACGGGCGGACCGGCTACGGGGGCAGAGGAGAGCGAGAGCGCTCCCGGAGGGTCGCCGCTGCGATCGCGGCGGGTGCAGCCTCACCGCGGATCGCCATTCTCGGGGCTGGCGCCGCGGGCCTGTGCATGGGGATCCGCCTGCGTGACGCTGGGATCGACACCTTCACGATCTACGAGAAGTCCGACGGGGTGGGCGGCACCTGGCGGGACAACACCTACCCGGACGCGGCGTGCGACGTGCCGAGCCACCTGTACAGCTTCTCGTTCGCATCGAAGCGCGACTGGACCCGCAAGTTCGCACGCCAGCCGGAGATCCTCGAGTACTTCGAGAGCCTCGTCGATCGCTTCGACCTGGCACGGCACCTCCGCCTCGGCGTCGAGATCACCGAGGCGCACCACGACGACGCCGACGGCACCTGGACGTTGCGCACCGCGGGACCCGAAGGCGAGCCCGACGCCACGATCGTCGCCGATGTGGTGGTGTCGGGGCTGGGTCAGCTGAATCGGCCGTACGTCCCCGACATCCCCGGCCTCGAAGCGTTCCGGGAGGCCGGCGGTACGGTCTTCCACTCTGCGCGCTGGGATCACGACCACGACCTCTCGGGTGAGCGCGTCGGGGTGGTCGGCATCGGCGCCAGCGCGATCCAGTTCGTGCCGCCCGTCGCCGAGAGGGCTGCGCACACGACGCTGTTCCAGCGCAGCTCGAACTACGTGGGCCCTCGCAAGGACCGCGAGTTCACGCCCCGGGAGCGCTGGCTGTTCGACCACGTGCCCGGGCTGCAGCGGCGCTACCGGGAGTCGATCTACTGGCGCTTCGAAGGGCGGTTCAGCGCCATGCGACGCGGCAGTCGCCTCGGGGCCTGGATGCAGGGTCAGTTCCGCAAGCAGCTGCGGCCGATGGTCTCCGAGCGATTGTCCGAGGCGGCGCTGCTGCCCGACTACCCGCTCGGGTGCAAGCGCATCCTCATCTCCGACAACTGGTATCCGACGCTGCTGCGCCCCGATCTCGACGTCGTCACCGACGCGATCGAGCGGATCGACGACGGTGCGGTCGTGACCGTCGACGGCGAGCACCATCAGGTCGACACCCTGGTGTTCGGGACGGGGTTCCGCTCCACGGAGTTCCTGTCGCCCTTGAAGATCACCGGCCGTGGCGGCCGGGACCTCAACGAGGTGTGGGCCGACGGTGCGAGGGCCCACCTCGGGCTCGCGGTGCCGGGGTTCCCGAACCTGTTCATGCTGTACGGGCCGAACACGAACCTGGGCCACAACTCGATCCTGTTCATGATCGAGCAGCAGGTCGGCTACGTGCTGCGACTCGTCGAGGAGAAGATGCTGCTCGGGTTGCGCTCCGTCGACGTGGCGCCATCGGCCGCCTCCCGCTTCGACACGATGGTCCAGGCGGCCGCGGAGCGCACCGTGTGGGCCGAGGGGTGCCACTCCTGGTACAAGACCGCGGACGGGCGGATCACCAACAACTGGACGGCGCACACGACCCTGTACCGGAAGCTGCTGTCGTTCCCCGACCCCGACGACTGGATCCTCGAGCGAGCAACGCCACGATGAGCAACGCCACGACGAGCAACGTCACGACGAGCCACGCCGGAATGAGCGAAGCGGTGCTGCCGCGGTCAGCTGCCTGAACGGCTGAGGTCCGCGCCGAGGCCGAGCGAGTCGATGAACTCGTCGAGCTCCGCGCGCTCCCGGGTGCGCATCATGCGCGGCAGGCGGTCGAGGATCCGCGCGCGGTAGCGGGACTCGGCGAGCCGCGGGTCGAGCACCGCCACGACGCCCCGATCGGTCGTGGTGCGGATCAGGCGCCCCACCCCTTGGGCGAGCTGCATCGCCGCGGCAGGGACGGAGATCTCCATGAAGGCCCGATCCGCCCCGACGGCGTCGCAGCGCGCCTCGACGATCGGGTCCGTGGGGACGGGGAAGGGGATCTTGTCGACGACGACGGCGGAGCAGGTGGTCCCGGGTGATGAGATCCCTGTCCAGAAGCTGGCGGTCGCGAACAGCGAGGTGTGCTCCTCGTCGAGGAAGCGCCGCTGCAGGGTGCCGTTGGGTGCGTCGCCCTGCGCCAGCAGGACCCTGTCGGGCAGGCGTGAGCGCGCCGCGTCGACGGTTCGGCGCAGCATCCGGTGCGACGTGAACAGCGCGAGCGTCCGGCCCTCGCAGCGCTCGAGGACGTGCAGCACCTCCTCCAGGACAGCCTCGGGCCACAGCCCGGAGCCGGGCGTCGGGAGCCGTGGCACGTACAGCAGCGCGTTGCGGCGGAAGTCGAACGGGGAGTCGACGCTCAGGTAGCGGGCGTGCAGACCGAGACGGGCAGCGGTTCCCGGGTCGAGGGTGGCCGAGCAGAGCACCACGGTGGGACCGGTGCCGGCGTCGCCGTCCGATCCCCGGTGCCGGAGCGGATCCCCGTCGGGCCCCTCGCCGACGATGGGCTCGTCGGTGTCGGCTGCGTCCTCCTCACGCTCCCACGCGAGGGACCGCAGCGTCGATGCGATGTCGATGCGGGTGAGCTGCAGCGAGTGCCGGCCGCTGCGGCCCTCGGAGATCCATCGGAGCTGACCGGCGCCGATCCCGCCGCCGAGGAGGTGCAGGTCGTCGGCGACGGCCTCCGCGGTGCGGATCGCACGCTCGAAGCGGTGTGCCGCCGCGCTGCGCTCCGCGTGCTGGGCCGCCTTGGCGGTCTCCCGCAGGGATCTCACCGCGCCGTCAACCGCGAGGTCTGCCTGGTCGAGGGCCTGGGCGACGGGGTCCGGCAGTGCACCCTTGAGGCGCCCCGAGCCGTGCTCCGCGACCGACGAGCGGAACGCGGCGCCGAGCGCCTCGTCGAGCACGTCGGCCGCGCGTCCGAGCGCCATGGCGACCGTCGGTCTCTCCGCGACGCAGCGGTCGTGGACGCGGACCAGGTTCCGCAGCCGCCACCCGGTGACCGACACGCCGAGCGCAGCGACGACGGCATCCTCGAACTCGTGCGCCTCGTCGATCACGACCTGGTCGTGCGGTGGGAGCAGCTGTGCGCCGCTCTCCACGTGCGCGGCGTACAGGTGGGCGTTGACCACGACCAGGTCGGCCCGAGCTGCCCGCTCCCTCGCCTGCTCGGAGAAGCACGTGGCGACGTGCGCGCACCTCGTGGGTCCCACGCACTCACCGGGCCCGACCGACACCGCCGCCCACGCTGGGTCCGACGGCGGGTCGACGAGCTCGTTGAGCTCTCCGGTCGTCGTGGACGACGCCCACTCGAGCAGGGCCTCGAGCTCGTCGCGCACCGCTGCGGTCGACGTCGGGCTGTCGAGGACGGTGCTGTCGAGGACGGTGCTGTCGAGGACGGTGCTGTCGAGGTCGAGCGACCCCTGCTCGCCACCGCGGCCCAACTGCACGATCGTCTCCTGGACGGCGGCCTGGCAGAGGTAGTTCGCCCTGCCCTTCAGCACGGCGTGGCGGAACGGGACCTGCAGCACCTCGGACAGGAACGGCAGATCTGCTCCGGCGAGCTGGTCCTGCAGGGCCCTGGAGGAGGTGACGACGACCGTTCGGTGGCCGTCGGCCGCGCGGGCTACGGCGGGGATGAGGTAGCCGAGGGACTTGCCGACGCCGGTCGGTCCCTGCACCGCGAGGTGGTCGTGGTCGCGGAAGGCGGCGGCGACCGCGTCGAGGATCGCTCGTTGCTGCGGACGGTCCTCGCCGTCGGGGAGCGCGCCGATGACGCGGTCGAGCAGCTCGCCGACCTCGGGCATCTCAACCCGCCGGTGGGACAGCCGCGCCGGTCTCGGGCAGGGGAAGGACGGTGGTGCTCGGAGCAGACGGAGGTGCCGGTGGGGCCGACCGGAGGTAGTCGGCGAGCTGGGCAGGTCGGAGGCCGGCTGCCGCGACCTGGGACAGGATGTTGCGGAGCCGGAGCCCCAACCCCGGCTTGAAGTGCAACAGGATGATGTCGCCGGCGCGCAGCGGACCCTCGGCCGTGACGATCGAGCCGGTGTCGCCGGTCGCGGACCACTCGACGACGTACTTGATGCCGCAGCTCGCCGCCTGTTGGAGGGTGACCGCGTCGTAGTTGCCGTACGGAGGTCGGAACATGTCGGGCGCGGCGCCGAAGCGGCTCTCGAACTCCGGCACGAGATCGCAGATCTGCCCGTGCTGGAAGGCCGGATCCTTGCCCTTCAGGTTGGCGTGGCTCGTCGTGTGGGAGCCGACGACGCCGCCCATCGCCTGGATCTGGCGGAAGTAGTCCCCGTTGCGGTGCAGGTACATCTGGTTGAGGAACATCGTGACCGGCAGGTGCTGGTCGCGGATGACGTCGAGCGCATCGGGCTCGGCGGTGACGCCGTCGTCGATGGTGATGAACACGACCGGGTCCTTGGTCGGGACGCGGTGGATGACCGGGACAGGACCAGGACCGCCGACCAGCGGACCGACCGTCACGCCGGGCACCGACGTCGGCACCGGCGGCAGCGTGGTCGTGGTGTGCGTCGTCGTGGTCGAGGTGGTGCTGCGGCGCCCCGCACGGTGCGCGGTCGAGGCGGTGTCCCCACCGCCGGAGGTGAGGCGAACGGTGAGCGTCACCACGACCGCCACCGCGACCAGGAGGAGCAGCGAGAGGGCGACGCGTCGTCGCCGCACCGCCCGCTTCCGACGCCGGTCCAACGAACCGATCGGTGGCATCGATCGGTGGCGGAGGTCGGTCGGCGGCATCCGGTGAACACTACGCCCGTCGGCGGCGCGCGGTTGATCGGGCAGGTTCGACGTCGGAGCTCAGAGGACGCTGGGCAGGACGGCCTCCACGAGCGCGGGACCGTCGATCGCGATCGCAGCCTCCAGCTGCGTCGTGAGCTCCTCGGCAGTGGTCGCCCGGGTGGCAGGGACCCCCATCGATGCTGCGAGCGACACGAAGTCGAGACCCGGGATGTCGAGCATCGAGAGCGCTCGCGGACCGGGGGCGTCGGCGCCGACGCGTGCCAGCTCCATGTTCAACACGGCATACGAGCCGTTGTTCAACACGACGGTCGTGACGTCGAGTCCCTCACGTGCCTGGGTCCACAGCGCCTGCGCCGTGTACATGGCCGAGCCGTCGGCCTCCAGGCAGATCACCTTGCGGTCCGGGCACGCGACGGCGGCACCGGTCGCCACCGGCAACCCGTAGCCGATCGACCCTCCGGTGAGCGTCAACCAGTCGTGCGGGGGGCATCCCGCGGTCGATCCCTGCGCGAACAGGCCCGAGGTGTTGCCCTCGTCGGCGACGATCGCTCCCTCCGGGAGCAGGGCACCGAGGGCGTTCGCCAGGGTCTCGGCGGTGAGCGCTCCGGTCGGCCGGGCCGGTCGAGCCGCCGGGATGCTCGACACCTCGCCCGGCGCATCGAGGGCTGCTGCAAGCGCGGCGAGCGCCGCGGGCGCATCCTCGTCGGGCGCTGCGAGGACGTGCACGGTGCAGCCCTCGGCGACCAGGTCCGACGCCTTGTCGGGGTAGGCGAAGAACGAGACGGGATGGGCGGCGTCGACGAGGATCAGGTGCGACAGGCCGTCGAGCTGCATCTGGGCGAACTCGGCGAGGTAGGCGATCCGGTCGACCACAGGCGTCCCGGCGCCGCGTTCGGCCCGCGCTGGGAACGTCTCGCTCATCACCTTCGCCCCGGATGTCGCCCCGACGCGCGCCGCGTCACGCAGCGCCCCACGTCGCATCGCGGTGCCTCCGACGAGGATCGCGGTCGGCTCGCCGCGTCGGAGCACGGCCGCGATGTCCTCGACGCGGTCGTCGGGGACCGCTGCCGGCGAGGTGATCTTCGACGGACCGACCGGTCCGGGGGAGTCGAGCCAGCAGGCATCTGCGGGGACGATCAACGTCGCGACCTGTCCCGGGGGCCCGTAGGCGGCGGCGACGGCGTCGGCGGCGTCGCGGGCGACCGACTCGGCGTCGCGCACCGTGCGCACCCACTGCGAGACGCCCTTCGCGATCGAGGCGATGTCGGACTGCAGCGGCGCGTCGTACTTGGCGTGGTAGGTGGCGTGGTCTCCGACGACGTTGAGCACCGGCGACTTCGCACGCCTCGCGTTGTGGAGGTTCGCGAGGCCGTTGCCGAGCCCCGGCCCGAGGTGCAGCAGCACCGCTGCGGGCCGGTCGGCCATGCGCGCGTAGC
>JAFDWA010000170.1 GCA_018268735.1 Actinomycetota bacterium
CCTGAGCCCCGAAGGGCAGCCCTGACACCTTCGTGAAGCTGCGCACGTCGGCGAGGTAGCGGTCCCGGAGGATCCCGGTCATCTGCCCGAGGTTCAACTCGGGGCACAGCACCTTCGGGTACCGGGCGAGGACCTCGCCCAGGTCGGCAGGCAGCGGGTTCACGTGGACCAGGTGCGCCTGGGAGATCCGCCGACCCTGTCGCCTGACCCGTCGGACACCGGCGGTGATCGCTCCCCACGTCGATCCCCAACCGATGACGAGGAGCTCGGCATCGTCGTCCTCGTCGAGCATGACGCCCGGGATGTCCGCTGCGATGTCGTCGACCCTGGCCTGGCGCAGCCGGACCATGTGCTCGTGGTTGTCGGGCGCGTAGCTGATGTTGCCCGAGCCGTCCTGCTTCTCGATGCCGCCGATCCGGTGCTGCAACCCGGGAGTCCCCGGGATCGCCCACGGTCGGGTCAACGTCTCGGGATCCCGCAGGTACGGCCAGAACACCTCTCGACCATCCGCTTCGGTGTGGTTGGCGGTCGTCGCGAGCTCGACGTGCAGGTCGGGGAGGTCGGAGATGTCCGGCAGGCGCCACGGCTCGGCACCGTTCGCGAGGTAGCCGTCGGTCAAGAGGATGACCGGCGTGCGATAGCGAAGGGCGAGGCGTGACGCCTCGATCGCAGCGTCGAAGCAGTGCGCCGGCGACCTGGCCGCGACGACCGGCAGCGGGGACTCGCCGTGACGGCCGTGGATCGCCGACAGGAGGTCGGTCTGCTCGGTCTTCGTGGGCATGCCCGTCGACGGCCCGGCGCGCTGGACGTCGACGATCACCATCGGCAGCTCGAGGCTGATCGCGAGCCCGATGGCCTCGGACTTGAGGTCGAGGCCCGGACCCGAGGTCCCGGTGACGGCGAGGGTTCCTGCGAAGGCAGCGCCGACCGCGATCGCAGCGGCAGCGATCTCGTCCTCGGCCTGCATCGTCCAGACGTCGAAGTTCTTCCGGCGGCTGAGCTCGTGGAGGATGTCCGACGCCGGGGTGATCGGATAGCTGGCGTACACGACGCGGAGGCCGGACAGCTGCCCCGCCGCCACGAGCCCCCACGCGACGGCGGTGTTGCCGTTCACGTTGGAGTAGGTGCCCGGCGGCAGCGGCGCCGGCGCCACCGAGTACGGGTGGTCGAACAGCTCCGCCGTCTCACCGAAGTTCCGACCGGCTTTGAGCGCGGCGAGGTTGGAGTCGCGCACGAGCGGTCGGGCGTCGTACTTGTTGGTCACCCAGTCGACGAGCGGCTGGATCGGACGCGTGTACATCCAGCAGATGAGCCCGAGCGCGAAGAAGTTCTTCGACCGCTCCGCGTCGCGTCGCTTGACGCCGAGGTCAGCGGTCGCCTCGAGGGTGATCGACGTCATCGGGACCTGGTGCACGGTGTAGGTGGCGAGCGATCCGTCGACCAGCGGGTCCTCGCTGTAGCCCGCCTTGTCGAGCTCTCGTTCCACGAAGGCGTCGGAGTTCACGATGATCGTCGAACCCGGCGCCAGATCACCGACGTTCGCCTTCAGCGCAGCAGGGTTCATCGCGACGAGCACGTTCGGCGAGTCGCCCGGCGTGACGATGTCGGTGTGGGAGATGTGCACCTGGAACGACGACACGCCCGCGACGGTGCCGGCCGGCGCCCGGATCTCCGCCGGGTAGTTCGGCAGGGTCGCGAGGTCGTTGCCGAAGATCGCCGACAGCTCCGTGAACCGGTCGCCGACGAGTTGCATCCCGTCGCCCGAGTCGCCTGCGAAGCGCACGACGACCCGGTCGAGCTCGTGCGGCTCGGCACCCGTGTGCTCGGGCGTGGTGACGATGGTGGACATGGAACCCCCTTGTTCCGAGTGGTCCTCCTGTCCCTTGAACCTACCGCGGGTCGTTCAGGCTGCGGCGCGCTCCCCCGTCTGCACACGCCACAGCGCCGCGTACAGGCCTGCGAGGTCGACCAGCTCGTCGTGGGTCCCGGACTCCACGATGCGACCTGCTTCCATGACGTGGATCCGGTGCGCGTGGCGGATCGTCGAGAGCCGGTGGGCGATGACGATCGTGGTGCGGTCGAGCGACACCCGAGCGAGCGAGTCCTGGATGGCGGCCTCGGTCTCGTTGTCGATCGCCGAGGTCGCCTCGTCGAGGAGCAGCACCGCCGGGTCGCGCAGGATGGCCCGGGCGATCGTGATGCGCTGGCGTTGCCCGCCCGACAGCTTCTGGCCGCGTTCGCCGACCATGGAGTCGTAGCCGTCCGGCAGCGCCTCGATGAACGCGTCGGCCTCGGCCAGCTCTGCGGCCCGTGCGATCTGCGCCCGGGTCGCGTCCGGTCGGCCGTAGGCGATGTTCTCCGCGACCGTCCCGTGGAACAGGAACACGTCCTGGCCCACGAACCCGGTGCACCCGCGCAACGACGAGTACGTGAGGTGCTCGAGCGGGACCCCGTCGAGGGTGACCGTCCCCGAGTCCGGCTCGTAGAGGCGCAACAGCAGCTTGAGCACGGTGGACTTCCCTGAACCCGTCGATCCGACGATGGCGTGGGTCTCGCCCGCCGGCACGTGCAGCGACAGGTCGCGGAGGACCATGCGATCGGTGTCCTCGGCACCGTCGGGGACATCCGTCGACGTCGGCCGGTGGTAGCTGAACCTCACGCGGTCGAAGACGACCTCGCCACGGACCGGGACGTCGAGATCCCTCGATCCCGGTCGGATGCGAGGCTCCAGCTCCAACAGCCCGAAGATCCGTCGGCAGCTCGCCATGGCGCGCTGGTACAGGTCGAGGATCTCACCCAGCTCGGTCAACGGCCACAGGAGTCGCTGGGTCATGAACACGAGCACCGAGTAGGAGCCGACGGCGAGGGTGCCGTTGAGCGCGGCGTTCCCACCGACGAGCAGCGTCGTGGTGAACCCGGCGAGGATCGCCATGCGGATCAGCGGGATGAACGCGCTGGAGAGCGCGATCGCACGGCCGTTCACCTCCCGGTAGCTGCGGCTCTCGACATCGAGGCGCGCGACCTCACGCTCCTCACCGCTGAACGCCTTCACCGTCGCGACGCCCCCGAGGCTGTTGCTGAGCGTGTGGCCGATGCTCGTCGCAGCCGCCCGCACGGCGTCGTAGCGGGGTTCGAGGCGCTTCTGGTAGCGAAGCGAGCCGATGACGATCACCGGGATCGGCAGGAACGCGAGCACCATCAGCACCGGCGAGATGACCGCGAACACCGTGCCGACGAGGACGACGTTCGCGATCGACTGGATGATCTTGTCGGCGCCCACGTCGAGGAACCGCTCGAGCTGGTTCACGTCGTCGTTGAGCACGGTGAGCAGGCCGCCCGAGGTCGTGTCCTCGAAGTAGGCCATCTCGAGCGACTGGACGTGGCGGTATGCCTCCATCCTCGTGTCGTGCTCGATCGACTGGGCCAGGTTCCGCCAGGTGAGCTGCGCGACGTACTGCGACGTCGACTCCGCCACCCAGATCACCACTGTCGCAACAGCGAGGACCACCAGCTGCTCGAAGCGGTCCTCGATGCCGGTGAGGCGCCCCATGAGCGAGTTGCCCTCGTTGACCACGACGTCCACGGCCACGCCGATCAGCAGCTCCGGCAGCACGTCGAACACCTTGTTGGTGATCGACATGGCGGTCGCGAAGACGACCTTCGGACGTCGGGTCGAAGCGTGACGCCACAGGTCGCGCAGCGGAGGCGTGGAGGACAGCGGAAACGAGCGGGACGTCGCAGCAGGTGTCCTGTGGTCCTGGTCGTCGGGGAGCGTCGGATCGGTCACTGTGACAGCAAACCCCCTCGCCACGTTCGAGACCACATGGGTTCGGGCCGAGAGGCGCTGGGGCTACCCGCCCGGATGCGATGGGCCCGCGATCAGTGGAACGTGTCGATGCAGCTGACAGGAACACCGTCGCGCAACAGGAACCAGAAGTGATGGGCGGGATCGCCCAGCTGATGCGACGGTGCAGAAGTGAGGCGGTCCATCGCCGCCGGCATCTGCCGGAACAGCGAGATCCGTCGCTCCTGACCTGCCGAGCTGTCAGCTACTCCGTTTCGGCACTCCCAGCTGCCGTCGATTCGCGCGACGTAGAGCTTCAGCAGCCGACGGGCGATCTGGGAGACGGCGAACGACTCGATGCCGTTGTGCTGCCGAGGCGTCCGGAGTCGGCACCGCAGACGGAGACGCCCGGCGACCGCGACCGGACCATCCTCGGCGCACTCCACCCAGAAGCTGTCCCAGATGGCCCCACTCCCGTCGAGCGGCGCAATGTGGGCCGCCCCGAGCCGGTCCAGGTCGAGGATCGGTCCCCGCTCCGGACACGTCCGGTCGTACACCGACAGGCAGTCGCGCTCGCCCGGTGGACCCGGATGGGTCTCGGCCACCCCGAGATCGACATCCCCTTCGAGGAGCGACGCGACGACGAGCCACGACAGCACCTCTCTCCCGTCCGCCGCGTCGCCGGTCGGCCATCGACCTCGGCGGTTCACCACCTCCGCGATGGTCACGCAATCCTCCCACCCCTCGTCATCCGTGCAGGGTACGAGATCGATCCCGCATCCCGTCAAGAGGCCCGGGCAGAGTTGCCCATGGCCGATGGCCGATCGGACGCCGATCGAGCGCGACCACTGCTGTGGATCCCGCCCCTACGTCCGGGATTCGGCGCTGCGGGATTCGGCGCTGCGGGATTCGGCGAAGTCGGCGCCGAGGCGCTCCTCGACGGCCTCGACCACCTCCTCCGGCTCGGCCACCCTGCCCGGACCGGTCACGTATGCGTCGTGCACGGCGTGCAGGAACCTGCCCACCGATGCGACCAC
>JAFDWA010000171.1 GCA_018268735.1 Actinomycetota bacterium
GGAACCTCGGGCCGCGCTGCTCGCGCACCCAGCGCACCACCGAGGGATACGACCCGGTGAAGCCCTCCGCCGAGATGATCTCGAACAACGACTTCGCCAACAGCTTCGGGTTCCCGACCAGCAACGCGGTCAGCCGGTCCGCCCACACCGGATCCACGACCCGGTCGGTGTCCTCGACAGTGCGCGCCGGTGGCGGCCCTCCCTTGCGCACCCACGCCGAGATCGTGTCCGGGTGATACCCGAGCTTCTCGCCGATCTCGACGTACGACATGCCCTGGCGTCTCATCGCCAACACGTCCATGTATTCCTCCTGCGTCATCATGAGCAGCGGTCCCTTCAGCATCCCTGTCGTGGCTTGGTCGCTCGACAGGCTGGAGGGGCCACACGCTCTTCAGTGGGATGTCAGGAGGAACAACTCCACCCCACCAAACCCGGTTTTAGTTGATCGCCGATCCCAGGATTCACTGATCACACACAAGCGTCAGGTCGAACCCCGGCACCTTCCGCCACCCCACCAGCGACTCGCCCGAACCTGGGTCACGGCCCTCCAGCACCGCCCGTAGCGCGTCGGACTCGACCTCACCGGCCAGGCCAAGCGACACCGCCCCGGCACCGACCCACCGGCCTGGGGCCTCACCTGAGCCCAGGTAGTAGTCATCGCGCTCGTTGGCGATGACCTCCAGGTAGTACGCCGCCGGATCCGGAGCCGACGAGAACTTCGCAATGCTCAGCACATAGGGGTAAGCCCGTCAGGCCCCCCAAAACCGCGCGATCAATCGCGGATTTCTCGAACGGGATACCCCGACACCCCGCCGACGACCTCCCGCCGCGCCTCCCGCTGGCTATCCGGTTGACCACCCGGCACCCAACCGGACACCCCCGGTGCAAGTGTGTGGAAGTCGAGAGTGCTGCCGAGAATGGTCGCAGTCCCGGCGGTCAACCCAGCTCAGGCCCGGACGCCGGAGCCGGCCACATGCGCTCGAGGCGGTCGTCGTCTCCCGGCACGATCCGCACCGCGATGCCCTGACCATCGCTCGCCGTCTCGGCTGATGTGATGGCCGCGGCCGGGTCCGCCACTCGCGCGGAAGCGAATCGGACGAGGTGGTCCCCAAGTGCGATTGCCTGGCCAGCCACTTCGGTCTCGTAGGGCAACACCACGGCCATGGCATGCGGTGCCGTCAACGTGGTCACATGCTCAGCGACGTGCTCCGCATCGATCGTCACATGGCCCTCATTCCAAGTCCCATCGATGATGGTTCCCCGGACGAGCTGTGCCGCCTCACGAGCTCGGCGCACGTCGCGGACGGAGATGGAGTCGGGAACCACGAGCGAAGCTGCGCAGTGCTGTTGGATCTCGGCCAGGTCCTCCACGAACTCCGCCACCTCGGTCGGTACGAGCGGCTCTTGCTCGTCGATCGACATGGCCATCAACTGCGGGCCTTCGCGCGAGTCGAGCAAGACGTCGAACTCGTTCGGCGAGGACATCGACGCCAGCAGGCCGATACCAGCCCTCACCTGAGCGGGCGCCTTGCCCCACGCCGTGACCGTCCATGCCGAGAGACTCACGGTTGCGTCCGGCAACGAGGGGTCGGTGACCCGAAGCTCGAACTCGAAGGCACCACCAACCTCCCTGCAGATGAGGGCCTTGCCGCGTGCCCCGGCACGTCGCTCCACCACGGCGACCGTCGTTCGCGCCTGCTCGGCTCCGTCAGGGTCGCGCACCGTCAGGAGTAGCCGGAACGGGACGAAGTCTTCCTCCGCGTGGCCCGAGACCCGTAGCGCCGCCGATCCAGACTTGGTGTCCAGGCCTCCAGGAGCGTCAACCACGAGGTCCCGAACGACACCATCCTCCAGCTCTGTGGTTGACCCATAGTCCAGGGCAGTTTGAAGACTGCCGGCGCCCTCGGCCTCCAGCCCAAAGTGGATGCGGATCGGTCGCTCTTCAACGGCGTGCCGGTGGCGAGCGAACACCCGGATCGTGATGCATCCTCGGTCCCCGTCGCACTCCGTAGCGCTCATCACCAGTCCCGGCCGGGCTCCTTCAGCAGAGGTAGGTGGAGCATCGTGGGACGCCTCGTAGGCGTACCGGTAGTGGGGGTCATCGCGATTGAGGGCCTCGAGTAGTTCCCGCAGGCTCTCCTTCACCTCAGCGGGCCGCGGTCCAGCATCGGCGGACTCGATGAGCGCCCGGGCTTGAAGCAGATCACGGTAACGCTGCTCTACCCGGGCCTTGCCGTCCCGGAAGTAGTAGTCGACAACATGCGGGTTGTTGGAGGCCAGCAGATCGACACGGCTCGCTCCGAGCCACTCGCACTCGAACGGTGCATCCTTGGTGAGCTTCCTGAACCAGGCCTCCATTTCTTTGGTCGGCCCCATCGGGACGAGAAGGCGCCAGGCGACGACAGGCTGGGTGAGTTCACCTCCTGCCAGGATCCGTTCGAAGGACTTCATGATCTGCTTCTTGCGGGTGTCAGTGAGGCCACCAGTGAACGACTTGATCTGGAAGACCTCGCACCCATGCGGTTGCGGGTCAGCCACATCGACACCTGCATCTCCCGCGGAGGCGATCCGTCGCCACGCATGTGGGCGTTCCTGTAGAAGCATCACCGCCAGGGCGCGCTCGACCAGGTCCCCGTCGTGGGCCCCCCAGTCGATCGGCCCGGTGGTCATCACTGCCTGCCGCCGGCGGCACTCGTGGCTCCCGGCGGCGCGTGTCCGACCACCTTCACGCCGCTCACGCCTTCGGGGCCTTGCGCTCGGCGTCGGTGGGGGTCGGCAGAGTCGCAGAATCAATCAGGTCGCCGGTCACCACCCGTTCGAGCAGCTCCGCGGCCTTGGGGATCAGAGCAACCGTCTGCTCCAGGATCGCCAGCAGCGTGAGCAGTTCGAGGGTGAACGTCCACCGCTCAGGGCGGATGTCGTCGAGTGGGCTCGACTTCCTCCCCTTGCCCGCCTTCATCCGGTAGCCGAGCCACGACTGGAGCACCTTCAAGCCGGAGACCTCGAACTCCCAGACCTCGCGGGCCACAGGGCCGAACGAGCCGTTCCCGACCGTCAGCGTCTGCGAGCCGGCGTCCCACTTGAACTTCTCGGGATACGCCCCGCTGACCGGGCTGACCTCCTTCGCCGTCGGGGAGGGAAGGTCCTGGCCGGCGAATCGCTCTCCCCACGTATGGAGGCAGAGGAGTCCCTCACCGAGAGCGACCACCTCGTCGAACAGCGCAGCGTTCGCGGTGATCGGGATTCGAACCGGACCGGCCACCTCGGCCAGCTCCTCGGCGAAGCGATCTGCAAACGCAGCCGTCCCGGTCAGCCCGTAGACGTAGGCAAGGAGGTGCTCGGGCCCAATCTCGGCACCGAGCGTGCCGGCAAGCACACCGAGGAGCCCGTTCGTGAGGTTCGGGTTCTCTCCCCGTTCGTCCCTATAGAGAGGCAGCAGAGCGGTCCCACGATTGTTGAACACGTTTCGATCAGGAACGTCGGACGAGGCCATGCAAACCGGTCCCCGGCCAAGTTTCGACGAGAGCAGGGTCATGAGAAAGGTCTGCGAGTCCGAGATGACGCGCCAGAGGACCGGCCGCGGGTAGTCAGCGATCCGGTGGTCTGAGATCGTCCACTGACGGTCGAGACTCCGGAACTGGTACCGGCTGATCGCCTCCGGATCCGTGCCATGCCTCAGACTTGAGATTGGAGCAAGGGTTCCGTCACCGTGCAGGCTCTGGATCTTCGAGGTCGTCGATCTGTCTCGCGTCTCCTTCATGAGGACCCGTCGCTGGGACGGTGGGACTTCGAGCAACGCACTCCACCTCTTCTTCAACACTGAGACTGATGGAGCGATCGGCCAATTCCGTTTGACTTCCGAACCCGAATGCGACCACGGAAAGAGGTCCACAATGGCTGGGTAGGCCGCATAGTCGGAGAGCTCTGACGACGGAATGAATCGATCCAACACAGATCCCGGAACGGACTGACGAGGCTCGGCGAATATGTCCAGCGAACGGAGGTGGGCAAGCTTCTCGTCCCTTGTGCCCTCGACGGCGAGGTACCGGACCTCGCACCCCTTCTGCGTGCCTCTGGTCCGGATGCCGAAGGCGATGGTGACCGGGGTGCGGATGGCGAAGACGTTCTCGTCGACGCGAGCACCGCGTCCCTCGCCTCCGAGGTCGACGATCCAGAGCTCGTCGAAGACGTCGCGCAGGTGGGACCGCAGCCCGCCGAGCGACACGCCGTCGAGATAGGACGAGGCGGTGATCAGCGCGACGACACCTGGTCCCTCTCGCTTCGTGACTGCCTGCCAAGCAGCCCAGCACCAGAAGTAGACGTAGTCGTTGTAGGCATTCTTGGCATGCTTGCCGAGCCCCGCCGCGGTGAGCGGGTCGAGTACGGCGTTCATGAGCGGCGGAACACCGGGCACCCCGTAGCGGGCGATGCCTCCCTTGCGCTTGCCGGTGGAGCCAACGTCCTTCTGCTCGCGGTCGTAGGGCGGGTTACCGATGACCACGGTGAACCGGGCGCCGTCCTTGAGCGCGGCGGCCCGCTCGCCCTCGCCTGACACCGGATCGTCCTCGAAGAGGAGCTGGTTGTGTGACTCGTGGTCGAGCGTGTCGGTGAGGAGGATGTTGGGTGCGTCGTCGACGACGTTCTCGTCGTGCAGTTCGAGGGCGACCTTGAGATGCGCGATGGCGTAGGGGCCGAGCATCAGCTCGAACGCATGGAGCGACGGGAGGACGACCTCTCGAGCGTGCTCGGGCCAGTCGGCTGCCTTCCCGTCGTGGAGGAACGAGGTG
>JAFDWA010000172.1 GCA_018268735.1 Actinomycetota bacterium
TGGCTCCATCCTCGCTTCCAAGGTCTGGAGCCTCCAACGAACCCAGGGCGGTTCAGTTCGACTACAACCCCGTGGGCGGGACATGCCAGGCGACGCATCGTGGCGCGGATCTCAAGTGGCCACGTGCCGAGATCGAGGTGCCGCCACGACGACGGAGCGGACAGCGTGTCGTAACGCGCTGCGGTGTCGAACGACCAGTGCGGACACGACAAACGGCGGCGTTTCGACGCGACGGTAACCACCACCCGAGCCGGCGCGAACTCGACATCGGGCGTGTCAGATGGTCTGTGTGAGAGCTCCTCATGAAGTGAGGTAGTGACATGACCATGACCGAAGAGAACGCGACGCCTGAACAGGCGGCGGTGGATGACCTGGTGGAGGCGGGGCTGCTCGACGAGCTGATGGCCCGGGTCGATTCCGGGGAGGTGCAGCTGACCGGTGAGGGTGGTTTCTTGCCGGCGATGATCAAGGCGGTGCTCGAGCGGGGCTTGGCGGCTGAGCTGACCGGGCACTTGGGTTACGAGAAGGGCGACCCCGCTGGGCGGGGCTCGCCGAACTCCCGGAACGGGTCGACCCCCAAGACGATCGCGACCGAGGTCGGCGACGTGGCCCTGGCCACGCCCCGAGACCGGGCCGGCAGCTTCGAGCCCCGTCTCGTGCCCAAGGGCGCCCGGCGGGTCGGGGGCCTCGACGAGATGATCATCTCGCTCTACGCCGGTGGGATGACCGTGCGGGACATCCAGGCCCACCTGGCCCGCACGATCGGCACCGAGCTGAGCCACGAGACGATCTCGAAGATCACCGATGCCGTGTTGGAGGAGGTCAAGGCCTGGCAGTCCCGCCCGCTGGAGGAGCTCTACCCGATCGTCTACCTCGACGCCCTCGTCGTGAAGGTCCGTGATGGCCACCAGGTCCGCAACAAGGCCGCCCACATCGCCGTGGGCGTCGATCTCGACGGGATCAAGCATGTGCTGGGGATCTGGGTCCAGGCCACCGAGGGCGCCAAGTTCTGGGCCGGGGTCTGCGCCGAGCTGGCCAACCGAGGCGTCAAGGACGTGCTCATCGTGTGCTGCGACGGGCTCACCGGGTTCCCCGAGGCGATCGAGGCGACCTGGCCCCGAGCGACGGTCCAGACCTGCGTCGTGCACCTCATCCGGGCCTCGATGCGCTTCGTGTCCTACAAGGACCGCAAGCGCGTCGCCGCCGCCCTCAAGGCCATCTACACCGCCCCGACCGCAGACGCAGCCGAGGCTGCCCTGCTGGACTTCGCGGAGTCCGAGCTCGGACAGCGCTACCCGGCCACGGTCTCGACCTGGACCGCCGCGTGGGAACGGTTCATCCCGTTCCTGGAGTTCCCGCCCGAGCTGCGCCGAGTCATCTACACGACCAACGCGATCGAGTCGCTGAACCACCAACTCCGCAAGATCATCAAGAACCGAGGGCACTTCCCCAGCGACGACGCCGTCATCAAGCTGCTCTGGCTCGCCATCCGCGACATCGAGGACAAGCGGGCCCGCCAACGAGCCGCCGAGGCCGGCAAGCCCCGCAACGAGCGCAAGGCCGCCGGCCACCTCGTCGAAGGCGCCACCACCCACGGCTGGAAAGCCGCCCTCGGCGCCCTCGCCCTCGCCTACCCCGACCGGCTCACAGGCCGGATCTGACCAACCAACCACGAGCTACCCACACAGAAGACTTGACAGGCTCTCGACATCGACGACGTTCACGCCCTCGAGGCGCAGAAGACGACTGAATGCAGTACTGACGCGCACGGGTACGGGACCTCCCGGAGTGAGACAGGTTCAAGCACCTCGAACTCTGGTCCCAGCCCGTGCGCGTCGCGCGCACCCCCACCCCTTCCCGCCCGCCCCAGCAACGATCCCGACGATCAGCCACCCACACGAGAGTCAGGAGAGCCCGACAAACCAACCATCCAATCTGCATAGAACCCCGGCAACCGGCTATTGCCAGGTTCCGTTGCATCTGGCGGAGACGGTGGGATTCGAACCCACGGTGAGTTTCCCCACACACGCTTTCCAAGCGTGCCGATTCGGCCGCTCTCGCACGTCTCCGGGGCGGGACGATAGCCTGAGTTCGCGCTTGCGTCCTCAGGTGGCGGCCGGGTCCTGTGCGACCGCAGCCCGTGAACCGGGTCAGGGCCGGAAGGCAGCAGCTCTCAGCGGAACCTGCGGTGTGCCGCAGATCGCCTGGCCGCCTCCCGAGGACGCAAGCGCCCCGACCACACCCAGGCGGCCCAGCGAGCGAAGCGAGCACGACAGCACCGCCGCCTCCCGAGGACGCAAGCAACCGGGTTGCGTCAGAGTCCGAGGCGATCCCGTGCGCCTCGGGGGACGATCGTCGCGACGTGCCGTCGGAGGTCGTCGGGCCAGTACGACGTCAACGTCGTGAACTGCGCCCAGAGGTCCTCGCGGTCCGCTGCCTCGACGGCGGCGACGATGATCGCTCGATCGGCGAACGCACCGACGTCGCTCCAGTGACGGCCCGGCACCTCGTCGGCGAGCACAGCGAACGACAGCAGCGTGGTCCATCGGTCCGTCTCGGCAGCTGCCCGGACCGCCCCGTCGATCAGGTCCGCCTCGGGGACGGCGAGCACCGCGAGACGGCCTCGGGTGGGTTCGGAGAGGCAGCCGACGAGGTCGAAGGCATCACCCCATCGGCGGTCCGAGTGAGCGGCACGGAGGACGGCGAGCAGGACGGGGTCGTCGATGGATCCGACGATCCGGTCCACGCGCTCGATCGGCTCCACGTACGGAGCGATGTCCAGGATCGTGGCGGCGTCGAGCCGCGCGACGACTGCCTGCAACGTGTCCTCGCGGATGATCCCGGCGAAGTGGCCGAGCGCGAGCAGGTCTTCGCGGGCAGCGAGCACGTCGGCTGCCGCTTCGACCTGGTGGGAGTGGAGGCGACCGACGACGATCTCGACCCGGTCGGGGTGGACGTGCCCGGCGACCTCCGCGAGGAACTCGGGCGGCAGGCGACGTGCGATGGCTGCCGCATGCCCGTCGTCGAGCGCACCGGCGAGGTGACCGCAGAGCACCGGTCCCAGCGCCCGCTCGGCGATCCGGGCGGTGACCGGCGGCGGCAGCATCCGCGCGGCCGAGCGGAGGGTACCGAGGCGACCTGCGTCGGGGTCGAACACCACGTCCACGAGCTGGTGGCGCAGGAGCCGCAGCGACGGGGCGTCGATCCTCTCGAGGAAGGCGATGTCATCGGGATCCGACCCGAGCAGCCTCGAGATCCGCTGCACCTCGACCCCGCTGGCCGACGTCATCCCATCAGACGCTTGACGGCGCCCCTGAGCGGGAGCGGCACGTGTCGGACCACGTCGCCCTCCGCACGGTCGATCTCCTCGTGGTGTCGCCGCCGCGCATCGACGATCACCGCCACGAGCCGGTCGACCTCGTCGTCGGTCAGATCGTCGAATGCTGCGGGGGGCTCGGCGCCGAGCACCGTCGCCAGATCTCGTCGCGACGAGGTCGTCGGGTCGGTCGCGGCCATGCCGAACGGTATCCGAGCCGGGTCCACCGGAACCGCGACCTCCGCACCGGTAGGGTCCGGTCGTGGTCGGACCCACGGTGTCGTTCAACCTCGCGGCGTCGTTCAACCTCGCGGACCTGTTCGAGTCGGTCGCCGCCTCCGTCGCCGACCGGATCGCCGTCGTGGCAGGAGATCGTCGGCTCACCTACGCGGCGCTCGACGAGCGTGCGGACCGGCTGGCCGACGTCCTGGCCCGCTCGGGGATCGGTCGGGGGGACTTCGTCGGTGTCCAGCTCCCGAACGGCAGCGAGTACCTCGAGGTGATGCTCGCAGCGTTCAAGCTGCGGGCCGTTCCGGTGAACGTCAACTACCGCTACGTCGGCGACGAGCTCCGCCACCTGTACGCGGATGCAGGCCTCGTCGCGCTGGTGCACCACCGGGACTTCGCGGCGGCGGTCGGGAGCGCGCTCGACGCCATGGCCGAGCGGCGCGCGGTCCTCGCCGTGGGCGACGACGGCGACTACGAGGACGCACTCGCTGCGGCGACGGTCGACCGGCCCTACCCGGCCCGGTCCGGCGATGACCTCTACTGCGTGTACACCGGCGGCACGACCGGTCTCCCCAAGGGGGTGCTCTGGCGCCACGAGGACATCTTCTTCGCGGCGATGGGCGGTGGTGATCCGTTCCAGTTCGGCGACCACATCGAACGCCCTGACCAGCTGCCCGGCCGGATCCCCGACCCCGGCCTGGTGGCGCTCGCCGCACCGCCGTTCATGCACGCGGCTGCGCACTGGCTGGCCTTCGCGATGTTCTTCGGCGGCGGCACCGTCGTCACCTTGCCGTCGGGTCGCTTCGATGCACGATCGACGTTGCGCCTCGTCGACCGCGAACGGGTCAACATCCTCGTCGTGGTCGGCGACGCGATGGCCCGACCGCTCGTGGACGCGTTGGAGTCAGACCCCGAGGACTACGACCTGTCGTCGTTGATGGCACTGGGTTCCGGCGGCGCGCTGCTGTCGCCGTCGACCAAGGCTCGGCTGCGCCGGCTGCGACCGACGTTGATCGTCCGCGACGCGTTCGGCGCCTCGGAGACCGGCCAGATCGGCGGTCAGCCACCGGCCGGCGACCCCGACGGCGCTCCCCGCCTGCACGTCGACGAGCGCACCGTCGTACTCGACGACCAGCTTCGACCGGTCGTCGCCGGCTCCGGAGCGGTCGGACGCCTCGCCCGCGGCGGCCGGGTCCCGTTGCGCTACCTGGGCGACCCGGAGAAGTCCG
>JAFDWA010000173.1 GCA_018268735.1 Actinomycetota bacterium
AGGCCCCGCTCGTCGACGGTCTCGCCGATCGCCTGCGGGCCGACGGACGGACCGTCTTCGGCCCCGGCGCCGACGGCGCTCGCCTCGAAGGATCGAAGGCATGGATGAAGGATCTCGTCCACGCTGCCGGGGTCCCGACTGCTCGCCACGGCACCTTCACCGACGTCGAGTCCGCGTGGGCGATGCTCGACACGTTGCCGCCGCCGTTCGTCGTCAAGACCGACGGGCTCGCTGCGGGAAAGGGCGTCCTGGTGACCGACTCCCTCGCCGAGGCCCGCAACGCCGTCGGTGACTACCTCTCCGGCGCATCCTTCGGTGACGCCGGTCGCCGGCTCGTGATCGAGGAAGGGCTCGTCGGTCCCGAGCTGTCGGTGCTCGCCGTCTGCGACGGCACCGAGGCGGTGCTGCTGCCGCCGGCGCAGGACTTCAAGCGCATCGGCGACGGCGACGTCGGGCCGAACACCGGCGGCATGGGCGCCTATTCGCCCGTGCCGATCGTCGACGACGAGGTCCTCGCGACGGTGATGGACCGGTTCATCGCACCGACGCTCGCCGAGCTGCGCCGCCGGAGGATCGACTACCGGGGCGTGCTGTACGCCGGGCTGATGTTCACAGCGGAGGGACCGAAGCTCATCGAGTACAACGTCCGCTTCGGTGACCCCGAGACCCAGGTGGTCGTGCCCCGACTGACGAGCGACCTCGCCCAGCTGCTCGTGGAGGCGGCAGAGGGCCACATCAGCACCCGGCCGACGGTGTCGGCGGACGCCCACGTGACCGTCGTGTGCGCGAGCGAGGGCTACCCGGGCGCGCCGCGCACCGGGGACCTCATCGAGGGCCTCGACGTCGTCGCCGCGATGCCGGACGTGCAGGTCTACGCGGCCGGGGTGGGTCGTGACGAAGCAGGCCGGCTCACGACCGCCGGCGGCAGGGTGCTCGACGTGTGCGGGCGTGGGGCAACCATCTCGGAGGCCCGTGCCCGCGCCTACGCAGCCGTCGACGCGATCGGCTGGCGCGGCATGCAGGTGCGCCACGACGTCGCGGCCTCGGCAGCGACGTCGTGAACGGCGCCGAACCGTCGAGGATCCGGAGGTCGTCGAGGTGACCGGGCCGGTCGTGGGGATCGTCGGCGGCGGTCAGCTCGCCCGGATGCTCGCCGAGGCGGCGACGCCGCTCGGGATCCACGTCCGCGTGCTCGCCGCCCCGTCCGACGAAGGTGCCTCCGAGGTGGTCCCCGATGTCGTGGTCGCTGATCCGGATGACGCCGACGCGCTCAGGGCCTTCGCCCGGTCCGTCGACGTGGTGACCTTCGACCACGAGAACGTCGACCACGACCTCCTCCGGGAGCTCGAGGGCGACGGCGTCGTGCTCCGGCCATCGGTCGCGACGCTCGAGCACTCGGACAAGGCCCACCAGCGCCGTCGCTTCTCGGCGGCCGGCATCCCTGTTCCGGACTTCCTCGTCCTCCCTGGTGGCAGCGACGTCGATGCGGATGCAGCTGCCGCGTTCGCGGCACGCCATCGCGACAGCGGTGCGACGAGCGGCGACGTGGTCGTCAAGGCGAGTCGTGGCGGCTACGACGGTCGTGGCGTGTGGATCCTCGGCGAGGAGCAGCTGCGTCAGTTCGTCGACAGCTGGTCCGGAGCGCCGCTCGTGATCGAGCCGCTCCTGCGGCTCCGCTCCGAGCTCGCTGTGCTGGTGGCCCGGCGCCCATCGGGGGAGGTCGTCACCTGGCCGGTCCTCGAGACGATCCAGGTGGACGGGATGTGCAACGAGGTCCTGCTCCCGGCACCGATCGGCGAGGCCCTGCGCGCCCGGGCGCACGCCATCGGGGTGCAGGTCGCCGAGGAGGTCGAGGCGTGCGGCGTCGTCGCCGTCGAGCTGTTCGTGGTCGGTGCCGAGGCGGACGGAGCAGAGCAGATCCTCGTGAACGAGATCGCCCCACGGGTCCACAACTCCGGGCACCTGACGATCGAGGCGAACGCGACCTCGCAGTTCGAGCAGCACCTGCGGGCGATCCTCGACTGGCCGCTCGGCCCGACCGACGGGGCGTCCGCAGCAGCGATGGCGAACGTCGTGGGCAACGGCTCGGACGAGCCCCGGTCGCGTCAGGCCGAGGCGCTGGCAGCGGTTCCCGGTGCCCACCTCCACCTGTACGGCAAGTCGCCGCGGGCCGAGCGGAAGGTCGGCCACGTGACGGTTCTGGCGGCGGACGTCGCTGCGGCCCGGCGCGGCGCGGCGCTCGTCGCCGACGTGCTGGCAGGCGGGGGGACGCCGATCGAGGAAGCGGCCACGTCGACGGAAGGACGTTCATGAGCGATCAGGCACCACACCCGCTCGTCGGGATCATCATGGGATCGGCATCCGATGCCGAGGTCATGGGACCCGCCGCGGAGATCCTCGATGATCTGGGCATCGCCCACGAGGTCCGCGTCGTGTCGGCCCATCGCAGCCCGTTGCGCATGGTGGAGTACTCGACGACTGCCCGCGAGCGTGGACTCCGCGTCATCATCGCCGGCGCAGGCGGCGCCGCGCACCTCCCGGGGATGGTGGCGTCGATGACGGTGCTGCCGGTGATCGGCGTGCCGGTCCCGACCCGGTACCTCGGTGGTGTGGACTCGCTGCACTCGATCGTGCAGATGCCCTCGGGCGTCCCGGTGGCCACGATGGCGATCGGCGGTGCCGCGAACGCCGGCCTGCTCGCAGCACGGATCCTGGCGGTTGGCGACGAGGCGCTGTCTCGGCGTCTCGACGACCACCAGCGGGGGCTCGAACGTCATGCTGCCGACCAGGACGCCCACCTCGAGCGCTGAGGTCGGGCCCGATCGCGGTGATCGCTGCGATCACAGCACTGGTTCAGAACACCTGGCGCCAGCCGCCGGGGAACTCCTCTGCGTCACCACCGTCCATCCACCGCTCGGAGCTCGCCTCGTCGAGGTCCGAGGTCTGCGCCGTGGTCCGACCGAGCTTCGAGTTGCGCACCTCGGATCGGGTGACCGTGACCTGGGTCCGCTCCTTCAGGCGTCGACGGACGGTCCGCCGGCTGAGCTTCGGTCGGCCCTGGTCACGGCGGCTGATCCCTCCGACCAGCAACGCGCAGGTGATGCACATCGGCGGCTTGGCCAGGCCGAAGGGGAACACGACGCACTCGGCGCAGAAGTCGTGGCCGCAGCGCCCGCACGCGAACTCGGCGACCGTCATCGGGTGCTTGACGCAGGACTCGGACACGGTGGCGACCCCTTCGACGGTCGGCCCGGCGTGCACGGCAGTCGTGACGCGGACGGTGGACGGCTCCACCTTGATGATCGGCATCGAGGGCGGCGCCTTGAACCTCGGCCTCGAACCTCGATGCGTCGTCGAAGCGGCGTGTGCCTCAGCTCCCCGGTCGATGAGCGAGAATGGGCGCCGATGACGATGAGGGCGATGACGATGAGATCCACGCAGCAGGCCCGGTGAACGGCGAGGAGTCGACAGTGCCGGTCCGGTCGGTGATCCCGAACGTGCTCGCTGCACGCTACGCCGGGTCCGACATGGTCGAGCTGTGGTCGCCCGTGCACAAGATCGTCCTCGAGCGGCGACTGTGGCTGGCGGTGATGGCAGCACAGCGAGACCTCGGCATCGACGTCCCCGCGGAGGCGATCGATGCCTACGCAGCGGTGATCGACGACGTCGATCTCGCCTCGATCGCCGAGCGGGAGCGCGTGACCCGCCACGACGTGAAGGCGCGGATCGAGGAGTTCTCCGCTCTCGCCGGGTTCGAGCACGCGCACAAGGGGATGACGAGCCGCGACCTCACCGAGAACGTCGAGCAGCTCCAGGTCCGTACGGCTTTGGCGATGGTCCTGCAGCGAGCGGTTGCCTCGCTCGTGCTGCTCGCGGACCTGGCGGTCGAGCACAGCTCCACGGTGATGGTCGGTCGGAGCCACAACGTCGCGGCGCAGGCGACGACGCTGGGCAAGCGCTTCGCGAACGCCGGCGAGGAGCTCCTCCTCGCCGTCACCCGTGTGGAGGAGCTGCTGGCCCGGTACCCGTTGCGAGGGCTCAAGGGGCCTGTCGGGACGCAGCTCGACCAGCTCGAGCTGCTCGACGGCGACACCGAGCGTGTTGCCGAGCTCGAGGCAGCGGTTGCGCGGCACCTGGGCTTCGAGCAGATGACGACGAACGTCGGTCAGGTCTACCCCCGCTCCCTCGACCTCGACGTCGTCGCAGCGCTCGTGCAGCTCGTCGCCGGCCCGTCGTCGCTCGCGATGACGCTGCGGCTCATGGCCGGCAACGAGCTCGTCACCGAGGGGTTCCGGCCGGGTCAGGTCGGGTCCTCGGCCATGCCGCACAAGATGAACGCCCGCAGTTGCGAGCGCATCAACGGCCTTCGTGTGATCCTCGACGGGCACCTCACGATGGCTGCGGGGTTGGCGGGCGAGCAGTGGAACGAGGGCGACGTGTCGTGCTCGGTGGTGCGACGCGTGCTGCTGCCCGATGCGTTCTTCGCTGCCGACGGCGTCTTCCAGACGTTGATCGACGTGTTGGACGGCTTCGGGGCGTACCCGGCGGTCATCGACCGGGAGCTGCGACGGTTCCTGCCGTTCCTCGGGTCGACGAAGGTCCTCATGGCAGCGGTCCGCGCCGGCGTCGGTCGTGAGCTCGCCCACGAGGTCATCAAGGAGCACGCGGTTGCCGTCGCGCTCGACATGCGGGAGTCCGGACGGGACGACAACGACCTCGTGGAGCGCCTGGCATCGGACC
>JAFDWA010000174.1 GCA_018268735.1 Actinomycetota bacterium
CGTCGCCGAGGTCGCCGATGTGGTCCCAGCGTGGGTCCCCCGCGGGAACGCACAGCACCTTGAGGTCCCGACCCGCCTCGTCGGTCATCTCGAGCACGGCGACGGGCCGTGCACGGACGTGGCAGCCCGGGAACGTCGGGTCCTCCAGCAGCACCAGGGCGTCGAGCGGGTCGCCGTCCTCTGCGAGGGTGTCGGGGAAGAAGCCGTACTCGGCCGGGTACACCGTCGCTGCGAAGAGGTGGCGGTCCAGCCAGACGTCGCCGGAGTGGTGGTCCAGCTCGTACTTGTTGCGTGATCCCTGTGGGATCTCGACGACGACCTCGTACCAGTCGGCGGTGCTCATGGGTGGATCCTGTCTCAGCGGTCGAGTCCGCGCATACCCGACCACGCGAGTCGCGCGAGCTGCGACGCCAGCAGGTCGACGTCCGGCGAGCGGTCGTGGGAGAGCCAGTAGCGCGACGCGGACTCGGCCATGCCGACGATGCCGTGGGCGAGGACGTCGCGGTGCTCCGCCGGCTGGCCGTCGACGACGATGAGCGCGGCGATCGATTCGGCGATGGACTCCTCGACCGACCGGGCGAACGAGGCGAACTCCGGGTCACGTCGTGCGCCGGAGCCGAACAGCACCCGGAAGCTGTCGGTCCGCTCGTCGACGAAGCGGAAGTAGGCGCGCAACCCGTACTCGACCTGTTGGCGCGGCCCGGGTGCGTCAGACGTCGCCTTCGCGATCGTGTCGCGGAGCGCGTCGCCGACGTCGGTGAGCAGCTCGACGAACAGCTGCCGCTTGGAGCTGAAGTGCTGGTAGAGCACGGGCTTGGTGACCCCGGCGGTCTCCGCGACGTCGTTCATCGAGGTCGCGTGGTAGCCGTGCTCGGCGAACACGTGCACCGCGGTCTCGAGGAGCTGGGTGCGTCGCTGCGCTGCGGGGAGCCTCACCGCCGTCGTCCGCCCGTGCTCCCCGACCGCCTCATCGGCCAAGAGGTTACCCCGCGGTAACAACGTGGGTCCGTGAAGGTGGCACCGGGCATAGCCCGGGTGGGCAGCGCGAATAGCCTGCGCCGGTGCTCGACCTCCCACGCATCCGGTGCGCGTCCTTCCACGAGGGCTGCGACGCCGACCCGATCGGCGCCGGGTTGGCCTACGAGGGGTTCCTGGTGGTCGACCTCGCGCTGCCGTGGGAGGCGGAGGTGACCGCCCAGGAGCCGATCCGCTCCATCGTCGACGGACCGGCGACCGCGGTGGTCGCCCCGGACGGGTCGCGCTGGCGAGCGCTCGCCCGCGTGCCGAGGTCGGCGGACCTCGATGCAGGTCGCCGACGCGTCACGGTCCACCGATGCGTGTCGCAGTCCTGGGGTCGCCACGAGATGCGTGGGCCGTTCCGTCGCCACGAGTGGACCGTCGCGCTCGACGACGTGGTCGAGCTCGGCCGACGGATCCTCGCCGACGGACCGGGCGCCCGCAGCGGACCGGGGGTCGCCACGGCGACCGGATCCGATGCCCCGGGCGGGCCCCCGCGGGATCTGCTCGTCTGCACCCACGGACGCCGCGACCAGTGCTGCGGCAGCTTCGGCGCCTCGCTCTACGAGCAGATCGCACGCCGCAGCGCCGCCGATGCGACCATCGACTGCCAGCGGATCTCCCACACCGGGGGTCACCGCTTCGCCGCCACGGCGATCACCTTCCCGGACGGATACGCATGGGCGCACCTCGACGAGGGCCTCGTGGACCTGTTGGTCCGTCGCGCCGAACCCCCGGCGGCGTTCGCTCGGCACTGCCGCGGATCGGCGCTGTTCGCCGGCGGTCCTGCACAGGCGGCGGACCGGGCCGGGCTCGTCGAGATTGGATGGGCCTGGGCCGACGCGCAGCGCGCCGTGGAGGTCGTCGGCTTCGACCGGGCGACGATGGCCACCACGCTGCGCGCGACGGCGGTGCTCGCCAGCGGTGCGGTGCGTGCCGTCGAGGCGCGCGTCGTGCCCGACCGGGAGATCCCGATGCCGACCTGCGGGTTCGTGGACGGACCGGAGTACCGGACCGAGACCGTGTGGCGGGTGGACGACGTCGCGGAGTGCGAGCCGCTCGCCGTCGGTCAGTAGCCCCACTTCTCGCCGCGGTCCTCCTTGTCGGCGGCCTTGGCCGCGTAGCCGAGGACCACGGCGGGGATGAACAGGATCGAGCCGACCGCCAACAGGGCGACCACCGTGGTCACCGTCCACGTCGGGAACTGCGCCACGAACGCGATCACGAACACGACGATCGACGCTCCGAAGCACACGTAGGCGACGCGCTGCGCGAGGTCCGACCACTTGAGGATGGCGGCCCGGCGTGCCAGCACCGGGTCGGTCGGTCGCTCGTCGCGTGGCGTGCTCACGCAGCGCATCCTGCCCCAGAGCGACAGCGCGCGCATCTCGGCCCTCGTCCCACCCTCCGGGTTCGAAACAGCATGAGAGAACATGATGTGCCATCATGTTCAGCCGATGTCGGGTCATCTGGGCAGCGGTCATCTGGACAGAGCCGTGTCATCTGAACAGAGCCGTGTCATCTGAACAGGACTGCACTGAGCGCAGAGGAGGCGGAGCGTGCGAACGACCGGACGGGACCGACTGATCGTGGAGCACGTGGGGGAGGAGCGGTGGGTCCTGCCGTCCGACGAGTTGACCTTCGGTCGCTCGGCCGACCTCGTCGTCGACGCCAACCCGTACCTCCACCGGATCCTCGGTCGGTTCCGCCACGACGGCCGCCACTGGTGGATGGACAACGTCGGGCGCTCCGTCGCGCTCACGGTGCTGGCGAGCGAGGAGCTCAGCTCCGCCACCGTCGGGCCCGGTTCGTCCGCACCGCTGCTGCACGTCGGCTGCAGCGTCGCGTTCACGGCGGGTCCGGTGGCCTACGAGCTCGAGGTGACCCTCGAGGACGCCGAGCGTCGCGCCGACCTCGGAGCGGTCAGGGGTGACTCTGGACCGCTGGTCACACTCGAGTGGGGGAGGGTCGAGCTCAACCCGGACCAGATCGACCTGCTCTCGGTGCTCTGCGAAGCGCGCCTCGCCCGGCCGTCGGACCAGTGGGCACCGATCCCGTCGAACCGAACGTGCGCTGCTCGGCTCGGGTGGACCCTCGCCAAGTTCAACCGCAAGCTCGATCACCTGTGCGAGCGACTGCAGCGTGCGGGGGTGCGCGGCGTGCACGGCGACCTCGGACTCAGCGCGGTCGATCGTCGTCGGGTGCTGGTCGACCACGTGGTGCGCACCGGCCTGCTCGACGAGGTGACGAGCCGATCCTGATGCCGACGCCGGGGCGCACGGTCACATGGCGACCTGCACCGCGACGGCACCGTCCGGGGTGACGATCCAGCCTCGACCGGGGGCGGCAGGGATCTCGTCGTGCAGTGGCAGCACGGTGTGCAGCAGACCCGGGTGGAGGTCGGGATCGGGGCGCACCAGGATGCCCTGGCGCCCCGAACGGAGCCGTCGGACGCTGTCGCCGTAGCACCGGGCGACGGCATCCGCCTCGCCGCTCGCGACGATGCGGACCGGTGCGGTTCTGATCCGACGCAGCAGTCGGTCGAGGAGCCCGTCGAGCACGGCGCCGTCAGGTCCGTCGAGCAGCTCCGGCATGTCGTCGACGACGACCAGCCACCGGCGGTTCGGATCACCCGGATCCCCCGCCGCTGATCGTTCGAGCGCCGACAGGGCGTCGACCGCGCCGTCGGGGGCGTGGCCGTCGAGGCGCACCACCTCGCAGCCTCGACCCGGCCCGCCGAGCTGTGCGGCGATCGTCGCGAGCGTGGTCGACCGTCCCGACCGGGGTGGTCCGAGGACCAGCGCGTGGTGGTTGGTCAGGTCGAGCCAGGCCGTGGAGAGGTCGTCGGCGCGCATGCCGATCGGTGCGTTCCAGCCCTGCGGGTCCGCCAGGGTGCGGACCGGGATGGCTGTGGGCAGGCGTCCAGCGGTGTCGTGTTCGGAGCGACCGGCGACGGGCAGCGCCTGCTCGGAGCAGGTGACGATCTGGACGAGCTCGCCGTCGAGGACCCCTCGACCGGCGGGCAGGTCCCGCGCCGCCAGGTCGCTGTCCACGCCCAGATCGGCGGCCTCCTCGGGTGAAGCGCAGCGCAGGACGAGCCGATGGCCGAGCGCGTGGCCGAGGCGGATCGGCACCTCGGCGCTCCGCCGGGCGCTCAGCACGACGTGCACGCCGACTGCCGGACCGTCGGTCGCGATCGACGAGAGCAGCTCGATCGCCTCTCCCCGGTTCACCCGGTCGTGGTGCTCCACGAACGCTCCGACCCCGTCGACCAGGACGAGCGCACGGGGTCTGCCGCCGGTCCCCACCGTGCCTCCCGCGCTGGTGCCCGCGTTGGTGCCCACGTTGCGGCACCGCGTCCGCAGCGAGCGCAGCAGCCGGAGCACCTGCTCGTCGTCGTCGTGTGCGACGACCTCTGCACGGCCGCCGGGGCCGGCCACGGCGCGGATCACGTCGAGCCCGCGGGCTCCGTCGATCGCGTGGAGGACCGTCGGGACGGCTCCGTCGGCGACCGCCGAACGAGCGACCGCTGCGAGCGCAGTCGTTCGGCCGGACCCGACCGCGCCGAGGACGAGGAGTCCGCTGCTCGTGGTGAGGTCGATCTCGGCGGTGACGTGGCGCTGCTCCTCGGGGCGGTCAGCGAGGCCGATCACGAGTCCACCGGGTCGAACGGCACCGCCCAGCTGCGCGTGCGTGATCTGCTCAGGGAGCGGTTC
>JAFDWA010000175.1 GCA_018268735.1 Actinomycetota bacterium
GGCCATGCGCATCTCCGCCTGTCGCAGCGCCTCCTGGCTCTGCACGTACGCCTCCTCGGCCCGGACCCGCTCCGACACGTCGCGCACGGTCGCCACCGTGAACACCTCGTCACCGAGGTGGAGGGGACTCAGGCTGATCTCGACCGGGAACTCGCTCCCGTCGGGCCGGAGCGCCGACAGCTCGAGCCCCGAGCCCATCGGACGCGCGTGGGGGTGCGCGCCGTAGAGGTGTCGGTAGCCGACGTGGGCATCGCGGCCGCCGGCGGGAACGAGCACCTCGACTGCTCGGCCGAGCAGATCTTCGAGCGAGCAGTCGAACATGGACGTCGCAGCGTCGTTGAGGAACGCGATCTCACCGGAGGTCGCCACCACGATGATCGCGTCGGGCGCGGCGTCGAACAGCGACCAGGCGAAGTCGTCGCCGTGACCTTCGAGCAGGGGCGAGCGACCACCCATCACCCACGCCCCGCGGATGCAGCAGCGACGACCGCAGCGACGACCGTCGGCAGGCGGCCCGGCAGGCGGATCACCGCACGCCGTTCGACTGGACGCCGCTCAACACGACGGATCAGGGCCACCGAGCGACACGGTACACGGGGCATCTCCGTGCGCTCCGGCGACCGCTGCCCATGATGCGCACCGTCTGCTCCGAGGAGGATCACGCTGCTCGGACCTCCCGGTGCTGCGAGCCCCTGACCGATGAGCTGTTCGCGATGAGCGAAGGTGCGCCGATCACGTTCGGAGATTCGGGACCTTGGTCCCTGTCCGCAGCGACGCCCACGGCCCACGATGGCACTCGACTCCAGTCGACCGTCCCACCAGACCGTTCCGAGAGGACCAACGGATGCAACCGACTCATCCCGCCGGCGAACAGCGCTCCTGGGCCAAGGCCACGGGCTTCCTGATCGCCATCTACCTGGTCGGCCTCGCGATGATCGCGGGTGTCGTGCTCGTCGCGAACAAGAGCGACGGCGGTGGTGGAGCGAGCGCCTCCGCTGCATCCGGCGCGGGTGCGACGATCCCGGTGACCCTGACCGAGTTCAAGATCGAGGGCAGCCTCATGGCGGCTCCCGGTCCGATCACCCTCGAGGTGACCAACAAGGGCTCGATGGACCACGACCTCAGCGTCAAGCAGCTCAACAAGACCACCGGGACGTTCGGGACCGGCAAGACCGTCAAGCTCGACCTCGGCAACGTGCCCGCCGGCGAGTACGAGGTCACCTGCGAGGTGCCGGGCCACAAGGACGCCGGCATGAAGGCCACCCTCACCGTCAAGGAGGGCATGGACCACTCCGCAGCGGCGAGCGGCAGCGAGGCCGCGAGCGGCTCCGGGGAGGCCGGCGGCACCCCGAACTACGCCCAGATGGACAAGGACATGATGGACTCCTTCGCCAAGTTCCCGGCGAAGACCAAGGGCGAGGGCAACCAGGTCCTCGAGCCGAAGATCCTCCCCGACGGCACCAAGCACTTCGAGCTCACCGCCGAGATCACCGACTGGGAGGTCGAGCCGGGCAAGACCGTGAAGGCATGGACCTACAACGGCATGGTCCCGGCGCCGAGGATCATGCTGAACGTCGGCGACAAGATCGAGGTGGTGCTGCACAACAAGCTCCCGGTCGCGACCGACATCCACTGGCACGGCATCACGGTGCCCTTCGACCAGGATGGCGTCGCTCCCATCACACAGAAGCCGATCGAACCCGGCCAGGACTTCACCTACCACTTCACCGTCGACAAGCCCGAGATGGGCATGTACCACCCGCACCTGCACGGCCAGATGACGTTGCCCAACGGGATGTTCGGTCAGATCCAGGTCGGTCCGACGCCGTTGGTGACCGGCAAGACGGTGGCAGGCGTGGCGATCCCGAACGACGTGAAGCCCGTCATGGACTTCCCGATGGTGCTCAACGACGCCGGCGTCATCGGCTTCGCCCTCAACGGCAAGTCGTTCCCGGCAACCGCCCCGATCGTCGTCAAGGAAGGCGACTGGGTCACGATGACCTACTACAACGAGGGCCTGCAGTCGCACCCGATGCACCTGCACCAGTTCCCGCAGCTGGTGACGGCGATCGACGGCATCGCCCTCGACAGCCCCTACTGGGCCGACACGGTGCTCGTCGCCCCTGGTCAGCGCTACACGGTGATGTTCAACGCCAACCGCAAGGGCACCTGGGTGTTCCACTGCCACATCCTCAACCACGCCGAGCGTGAGACCGGGATGTTCGGCATGGTCACCGCCGTCGTCGTCCAGTAGCCAGACCGCCTGCACAGCTCTGCCGGGGAGCCCCGGGTCCGCATCCGTCGGGCCCGGGGCTCTCCGCGTCCCGGGCTCTCCCGTCTACGTTGTGACCTCGGGGGTCGTGGAGTTCTCGGAACGGGGGTGCGATGGCGGTCACGGTGATCGACGTCATCGGAGAGATGACGCCGGCGTGGTTGGACGATGCGCTCGGGCTCTCCGGCCCGGAGGCGGTCACCTCGGCCGACGCCGCCCCACTCGGCACCGGCCAGATGTCCGACAGCTACCGGGTGCTCGTGACCCACAGCGACGGATCCGTCACCAGGCTGATCGCGAAGCTGGCCGCGACGGACCCGACGAGCCGTGCCACAGGACTCATGCTGCGGGCCTACGAGAAGGAGGTGCGCTTCTACCAGGAGCTCGCGCCGACCCTCGGCATCCGGACGCCACGGGTGTACGCGGCCGAGATCGACACCGCGACCGGGTCCTTCGTGCTGCTGCTCGAGGATCTCGCCCCGGCGGCAGCCGGCGACCAGCTCACCGGATGCACGCCGCGACAGGCCCACGCCGCGTTGGCCGAGCTCGTCGAGCTCCACGCGCCTCGCTGGGGCGACCCGACGCTGCGCGACGTCGAATGGCTCCTCGGCGACCGGGGACCCGCCCGGGACATGATGATCGGACTGCTCCCGGGCCTGTGGGACGGGTTCCGCGAGCGCTACTCGGAGCGGGTCGGCGATGACGTCCGTCGCGCCGGCGACCTCGTGTTCGCTCGCCTGGCCGCCTTCTACCGGGACCGGGAACCCGCGACGATCGTGCACGGCGACTACCGGCTCGACAACCTCCTGTTCGACCCCGGAAACGGTTCGGTGGCGGTGCTCGACTGGCAGACCTGCACGGTCGGTCCAGGTCCCGCGGATGCGGCCTACTTCGTCGGCGCCGGACTTCTGCCCGAGGTGCGGCGCGTCGAGGAGGCCGGGTTGTTCGACCACTACCACCGGGGACTGGTCGCTGCGGGCGTCGACGTCACGCGGGACGAGTGCTGGGAGGCCTATCGACGTGGCACCTGGGCCGGGCTGGTCATGGCCGTCGGCGCGTCGATGCTCGTGGAGCGCACCGAGCGTGGCGACGACATGTTCATGGCGATGGCGTCACGCCACGCCTGCCACGCACTCGACCTCGACGCGGCCGACCTGCTCGACAGCTGACAGCGGGGATGGCGAGTTGGGGGATGGTGAGCGGGGCCGGCGCACCGCCAGGAGCGCTGCCGTCAGAGCTCCAGGATGCCGTCGGTGCTCCGCCGGGCCGTGCCGCCGGCGATTCCATCGGTCTCGACCAGCGTGATGAGGTCCCGGTCCTCGCTCGTCGCCCACGCACGACGTCCGTCGACGGCGCGCACGGCGGCGAGCACGTCGCTCGGACCCTCCCGGTCGTAGCGGACCGTTGCGGCGTCGACGGTGACCTCGCCGGCGAAGTCGACCGGCAGGACGTCGCGCTCACCCAGCTCGACGCGGTCCTGGCAGTCGATGCGGGCGAAGCTGCTCCGGGGCTCGGGGGCGTAGATGGCGAAGGACTGCTTGGTGGCACTCCCCCCGTTGCCGTGGACCAGACCGACACCACCACCGCGCACCCGCTCGACCGTCGCTGCGATCGAGTGACCCACGGCGTTGCTGAGCGCAGCGCCGGCGAAGCCGAGCCCACCGGTCTGGGTGAGCTGACCGTCTTCCGCTAGGCCGATGGCAGCCGAGGACATCTGCACGATCGAGGGGAAGCAAGCGTAGAGATCGACGTGGTCGATCTCCGCGATGTCGAGCCCCACGTACTCGAGGGCCGACCTGCCAGCCGTCGTCAACGCCGGGCTCGACGCGATCTCGTCTCGGCGCAGGACCTCCCAGGTCTCGTGCGACGACGTCACCACCAGCGGATGCACCATCCGGTCCTCAGCGACTCCGGCTGCACGGGCGACCTCCGCCGACGACACGACGAGAGCGGACGCCATGTTCACGGTGTTGTTGGCGACCATCGCCTTCGTGTACGGGAAGGCGATCATCCGGTTCTCCGGCGACGCGTCGCGGATCCGCTCCACGCTGTGGTGGGTGCGGTCCCACGCATGCGGGTTGTGCTCCGCCACCTCCGAGAAGCGGGCCCACAACGAGGCGCAGTGATCCCGTTGCTCGGGGACCGTCCGGCCTGCACGCGACCGGATCGCGTCCTCGAACAGCGCGTACGACACCGCGGCAGGCCCGGTGAGCGCCATCTCGGCGATCATCTCGGGTTCGAAGCCACCGAGCGTCTCAGGTGCCGGGGGACCGGGATCCTCCTCCCATGACCGCGGTACGCCGTCACGCTTGGTTCGTTGTGCGGTCCAACGGGCTTCGCCACCGACGATCAACGCCACGTCGAGCTCACCCGAGGCGATGCGCTCGCACGCCGCCGCGACCAGGTCCTGCGGTGCGGTCCCGCTGATGGCGGTCACG
>JAFDWA010000176.1 GCA_018268735.1 Actinomycetota bacterium
GAGCAGGCGGTGGATGGCAGCGTTCACGTCCTCGAGGACGGCGAGGTGCGCGTCGGACACGCACACGACGAGCAGGTCCGGTCGTGGGCCACCCACCTCCAGCATGTGGCCGACGACCTCACCGACGGCGTGGGTGGCGCGGGGATCCTCGCTCAACGCTGTGGCGACGACGGTCACCGCCTGAATGCTACGGGTGTGGCGCCTCCACGTAGGGTTGCTGCTCATGTCGTCGCCCGACCTCGCAGCGACCGGGACCCGCACCCTCTCGGAGGCCGCGTCGAAGCAGCTCCTCGCGCGCTTCGGCGTCCCGTTCGTCGAGGAACGGCTCGTCTCGAACCCGGCCGATGCCGTCCGGGCCGCGCAGGAGCTGGGTGTTCCGGTCGTGGCGAAGCTCTGCGGTGACCGGTTGGCCCACAAGACCGAGCGCGGACTGGTTCGGCTCGGTCTCGCCGACGACGCAGCAGTCCTCGACGCCGCGACCGAGCTGCTCGCCCTGGCGCATCCCGACGACGGCGTCACCGGGGTGCTCGTCGCTCCGATGCTGTCGGGGAGCCGTGAGCTGATCGCAGGCGTGGCGACCGATCCGCAGTTCGGCCCGACGGTGCTGGTCGGTCTCGGCGGCGTGCTGACCGAGGCGCTCGCCGACGTGTCGGTCCGCCTGGCACCGCTCGGGCGCATCGACGCCGAGGAGATGCTCGATGACCTGCGCTGCCAGGCGCTGCTCGGCGAGGTGCGGGGTGAGCCGGCCCTCGACCGCACCACGGTGATCGACGTGCTGGTCGGGCTCTCCGCAGCCGTCGAAGGAGTTCCGGAGCTGGTGTCGGTGGACCTCAACCCGTTGATCGTGCACGACGGCCGTGCGGTCGCGGTCGACGCGCTCGTCGAGCTGCGGGCGCAGGGGGCACCATCGTGACCGGCGTCGAGGTCGAGCGGTTCCTGCGGTTGTTCGACCCTCGGGGCGTCGTGGTCGCCGGCGCGTCGACCCATCCCGGCAAGTTCGGCTTCGTGAGCCTCCACAACATCCTGGCGTCGGGCTACGCGGGCAAGGTGTTCGCGACGAACCTCGACGGTGCTCCGGTCCTCGGGGTGCCGACGATGCGGTCCCTCGACGAGCTCCCCGAGGGGGAGGCCGACCTCCTCTTCGTCTGCACACCGCGGTCGGCCAACGTCGAGCTGTTGCGGACCGCTGCAGCGAAGGGCATCCGTGCAGCGTTCCTGACCTCCGCCGGCTACGGGGAGGCCGGCGAGGAGGGCCGGGCGGCGCAGGCCGAGCTGGTGCAGCTCTGCGAGGAGCTCGGCATCCTGCTCGTGGGACCGAACGGCCAAGGTGTGGTGTCGACGCCGTCGCACCTGTGCGCCCAGATCGTCGCTCCGTACCCGCCGACAGGACGGATCGGCGTCGCCAGCCAGTCCGGCAACTTCGTGTCCAGCTTCATGAACTGGTCCTGTGCCACCGGGGTCGGCATCTCCCGGGCTGCGTCGTGCGGGAACGCTGCGGCCACCGGCGTCACGGACTTCCTCCGCTTCTTCGCCTCCGACAGCCACACCGACGTCTCCCTCGCCTACCTCGAGGGCGTGACCGACGGACGCGAGGTCGCTGCGGCGTTGCGCGATGTCGCGGCACGCCAGCCCGTCGTCGTCGTCAAGGGCGGTGCCACCGCAGGTGGCGCTCGCGCCGCCGCGAGCCACACCGGATCCCTCGCCACCGACGACCGGACCTTCGACGGGCTGTGCCGACAGGTGGGCGTCACCCGGGCCGGCACCGTCGAGGAGGCGTTCGAGGCAGCGGCCACGTTCGCGACCCAGCCGCTGCCGACGGGCAACCGCGTCGTGGTGATGACCACCGCCGGTGGATGGGGTGTCGTCACCGCCGACGCCGTCACCCGGCATCCCGACCTCGAGCTCGCCGTGCTCCCCGACGACCTCCGGGACCGCATCGACGAGCTCCTCCCACCCCGATGGAGTCGCAGCAACCCGATCGACCTCGCCGGAGGCGAGACCCGCGACACGATCCCTCAGGTCCTCGAGATGGTCGCGGGACATCCGGACGTGGACGCCGTCATCTACCTGGGTCTCGGCATCCAGTCGAACCAGGCGAGGATGCTCCGCGAGGGCGGCTACTTCCCCGATCACGGAATCGAGCGCATCGTCGCCTACCACGAGCGCCAGGACCAGCGCTTCGCTCAGGCCGCGCACGACATCTCCCTCACGACCTCCAAGCCGATCCTCACCGCGACCGAGCTGGCCGTCGCGTTCCCCGACAACCCCGGTCCCTCCACGGTGCGTGCGACAGGCCGCCTCTGCTACCCGTCGGCGGATCGGGCCGTCACCGCGCTCGGCCACTTGTGGCGTCGGCGACGACACCTGGCGCGGCGGGGTCTGCTCGAGCCGTGAGCGACGCAGCGGATCAGCCCCCGGCCGAGCCGGTGCTCGGAGAGCCCCCGGTCATGGCGCACGACCCGGTGTCCGACGCCGTCACGGATGGATCGGTCCGCGTGCTCGGCGACGGCGGTGCCCCGACATCGATCCCCTCGGCGACGCCGACCGAGACCGGCTCGGTCGGTCCGGTCCCCGGGCTCGCCCCCGACCAGGCCGCGCCGATGTTGCCGGACGCGCCCAGATCGCCGCGACGTCGACGCCGACGCCGCGGACGCTTGATGGCCGCAGCGCTCCTCGCTCTCGGAGGAGCATCGCTCGTGATCGGCGCGGTCGCGACGGACTCGGGACCCACCTCCGCGCGAGGAGCCGCACCGGAGCTGCGGCTCGCGACGCCGGTCCTGTCGGCCCGCAGGGCGCCCGAGGTGGTCTCGCGGCCGGTTGCGGCCCGCGCTGCCAGAGCGGCGGTCGCTCCCGTCGTCGCGAAGCTCCCGGATGCGTCCTGCGTGCTCGTCACCGACGGCGCGACGGTGCTCGCCGAATCCGCGTCGACCACCCCGCTCGCACCCGCGTCGAACACCAAGCTGCTCACCGCCTCGGCGGTCCTGTCGGTCCTCGGGCCCGACACCCGCTTCACGACCAGGGTCGTGTCCTCCGCTGCTCCCGCCGGCGGTGGGATCTCCGGTGACCTGTACCTCGTGGGCGGCGGTGACCCGCTGCTGTCGACCACGACCGCAGCGGCGCTGATGCGACACGGCCAGGAGCCGACCACGTCGCTCGAGGCCCTGGCCGATCAGGTGGTCGCTGCGGGGGTCCACCGGATCGACGGATCGGTCGTCGGCGACGGCTCGCGCTACGACGACCAGCACAAGGTGCCGACCTGGCCCGACCGATTCATCACCCAGGGGACGGTGGCAAGCCTCGGCGGCCTCGTCGTCAACGACTCCTGGACGATCGACCCGATCCGTCCCGGTTCCCCCGGCGCTGCTGCCCCCGACCCCGCTGCCGCTGCCGCAGGGGTGTTCACCGCGCTCCTCCAGGCACGCGGGGTGGTCGTCGCCGGCGCGCCCAAGGCGGGGACGGCGCCCGGGGGAGCGGTGGAGATCACCTCGATGCCATCGCTGCCCGTCAAGGACATCGTCGGGCAGATGCTCACCTTCTCCGACAACACGACCGCAGAGATGATGGTCAAGGAGCTCGCCGTCCACGGCGGCGACAAGGGGTCCACCGATGCGGGGATCCGGGTACTCGTCGCGGATCTCGCAACGAGGGGCATGCCCACCGAGGGACTCGTCCTGCACGACGGCTCAGGGCTCAGCCGCGAGAACCGCGTCACCTGTCGACTGCTCGACGCCGTCCTCGCCGCCGATGGCCCGAACGGACTGATCGCCCAGCGACTCGCCCGTCCCGGCCACCCCGGCACCTTGGACGACCGCTTCACGAAGGGGCCCCTCGGCGACCGCATCGCCGCCAAGACCGGCACGCTCAACGACGTCGCCGCGCTGTCAGGCTGGCTTCGCACCGATCCGGGCCGACCGTTGACCTTCTCCATCCTGGAGAACCCCACGGGTCGACCGGTGCAGGCGGCCGACCTCGCGCTGCAGAGCCAGATCCTGGGTGCCCTGTTGAGCTATCCGACGTCGCCACCCGTGGACCAACTCGGTCCGCTCCCGCCGGTCGCGACGTGAGCACCCCGACCGGTCGGGAGCCGATGCCGATGTTCCCGCTCGGGACGGTGCTGCTGCCGGCGATGCTCCTGTCGCTGCAGGTGTTCGAGGAGCGCTACCTGACGATGCTGGCCGACATGCGCGCATCTGGGCGCTCGGAGCTCGGCGTCGTGCTCATCGAGCGTGGCAGCGAGGTCGGTGGCGGCGACGTCCGGGTCGACGTCGGCTGCATCGCCCGGATTGTGGAGGCGAGGCGGATCACCGACGGTCGTTGGGCGATCGGCTGCATCGGGGATCGCCGGATCGAGGTCCTCGACTGGCTCCCCGACGATCCGTATCCCCGTGCGATCGTCCGGGACCTGCCCGACCTCGTGGATGCGGATCGGTCCGTGCACGTCGATGCCGAACAGCCGTCGTCGACGGCGACCACCTTCGGTGAGGTCGAGTCGCTCGTGGTGCGGGTCGCCGCGCTCGCATCGGAGCTCGGAGCGCCGGGACTGCCCGAGTTGCGGGATCTCGACGACGACCCGGTCCGCCGCAGCTACCAGCTCGGCGTCCTGTCACCGCTCGGAGCGCTCGACCGTCAGCAGGTTCTGGCGGCTGCCGGAGTGTCGGCCCGACTCCACCTCCTGCGGAGGATGCTCCTCGAG
>JAFDWA010000177.1 GCA_018268735.1 Actinomycetota bacterium
AGCGCTGGAGCGCATGTGGCCGGTGCTGACCCCCGCCGAGCTGCTCAACGACCTGTACGGCTCCCCGGGGTTGCTGCGCCTCGCAGCGCACCGCCACCTCGAGCCGTCGGAGTGGAAGCTCCTGTCACGGTCGAGGGCGCACGTGGCAGCGGAGGTCGTGTTCACCAACCACGACGTGCCGATCCTCGACGAGGCGCTCGAGCTGCTCGGTCCGCGGCCGCGCCACCGCGACGACGACGCGGTGCGGACCTACGGCCACATCGTGGTGGACGAGGCCCAGGACCTCTCGCCGATGCAGCTGCGGGTGCTCGACCGTCGGTCGCTCAACGGCTCGATGACGATCGTCGGCGACATCGCCCAGTCGACGGGGTCCTGGGCGCACGACGACTGGGACTCGGTGCTCGCCCACCTGCCGTCGCGACGCCCGCCGCGTCGGGCTGAGCTGACCGTCGGGTACCGCGTCCCCGGGCCGATCATGGACGTGGCGTCGAAGGTGCTGCGACTTGCTGCTCCCGGGTTGCAGCCGCCGCACTCGATCCGACACCTCGGCGACGAGCCCGTCGTCACGGCCTGTGCCGACGACGGCCTCGACCTGGAGATCGCCGATGCGGTGCGACGCGAGCTCAAGGCGGTCGCGACCGGCAACGTCGCGGTCGTCGTCCCCGGGTCGCTCGTCGACCGCGTCGACCTCGCGCTGAGCGATGCCGGGATCGACCACGGCCGGGCAACCCGACAGGGCCTCGACCGACAGGTCACGATCGTGCCCACATCGCTCGTGAAGGGCCTCGAGCTGGACTCGGTGATCGTCGTGGAACCCGCCGCGATCCTCCGCGAGGAGGTCCGTGGTCCGCAGTCGCTGTACGTGTCGCTCACCCGTTCGACCAAGCGCCTGTCGATCGTGCACGCCGAACCGCTGCCGGCCGTGCTGCGCTGAGCGGCCGCCGCTCAGGCGGTGACGAGGATGCGCTCGGAGGCGAACCGCCCGATGCCGACGTGGCGACCCTCGATCTCGACCGTGGCGGTGCCGTCGGGGGACCTCGCGGTGAGCGTTCCGCTGTGGCCCGGCTGCAGCGAGTTCTCCTCGAGGAACGCGAGCAGTCCGGGTTCGAACTCGAGCTCCTCGGGGATGCGGCTCACCGTGAACGAGGTGCCGATCGCGAGCTCGTTCAGTGCCGTGGTGGTCGGTGGGCTGTAGTCCGCACCCGGGATCGGGTTGCCGTGCGGGCACGTCGTCGGGTCGCCGAGGACTCGGCTGAGCGCCTGTTCGACCGGCTCCGAGATCACGTGCTCCCACTTGCCGGCCTCGGTGTGCGCATCCGCCCACGACAGCCCGAGGATGTCGGTCAGGAAGCGCTCAGCGAGACGGTGGCGCCGGACGACGCGCTCGGCGAGCGTCCTGCCCGGGTCCGTCAGGGTGATCGACGAATCGATCACGATGAGGCCTTCGGCCTCGAGGCGGCGGATCATCTCCGACACCGCCGGGCGTGACACCTCGAGCCGCTCCGCGATGCGGGCCTGGATGACGTCGATGTCGTCCTCGTGCAGCTCCCAGATCGCTTCGCAGTACTCCTCGAACGCGGGATGGAACTCCTTGGAGCGACTCCCCTTTGCGTCGGTCGACATGGCCCGGATCCTAATGCCGGCCGCCGATTCCCGTTCTCTGTCCAGGGCGCTGCAGTCCCACCTCGACCAGGCGGACGTCCCCGGATGCCGATGACACAGCGGATGACATGACACAGCGGAAGACATGGCACAGCGGATGCCGATGAGCAGCGTTCACGGGGGTGGGGTCGGTCAACGGGTGTCGGGGCCGGCCGGTAGGTTGCCGCGGGTGGCCGACGCGCAGCCCACCGACGACCCGCTCGGCGGGTTCTCCGAACCGGTGCGGGCATGGTTCACGGCGTCGTTCCCCGCACCGACGGTCGCCCAGCGCGCCGCGTGGCCGGCCATCTCCGACGGTGAGCACACGCTGCTGTGCGCGCCGACCGGATCCGGCAAGACGCTCGCAGCGTTCCTCGGCGTGCTCGACGACCTGGGCCGATCGCCGTCGCAAGGTCCCGGGGTCCGGGTCCTGTACGTGTCGCCGCTGCGGGCGTTGGCGGTCGACGTCGACAAGAACCTCCGAGGACCGCTGCGTGGGATCACCCTCGCAGCACAACGCCTGGGGGTCGACTTCGCAGAGCCGACCGTCGGCATGCGCACCGGTGACAGCTCGGCGCAGGAACGCCGGCGCCTCGTCCGCCATCCGCCCGACATCCTCATCACGACGCCCGAGTCGCTGTACCTCATGCTCACCTCCCAGGCGCGCGACACCCTGGTCGGCGTCGAGCGGGTGATCGTCGACGAGATCCACGCGCTCGCGTCGACCAAGCGGGGAGCGCACCTGTCGCTCAGCCTGGAGCGCCTCGAGCAGCACGTCCGCAACGCCGGTCGCCTGGCGGATCCGGCCCGGGCCGCGGTCGTGCAGCGCATCGGGCTGTCCGCCACGCAGCGGCCGCTCGAGGTGGTGGCCGGCTACCTGGGCGGCAACACCTGCGACCCTGGTGATGCCCTCGACGGGCCGAGGTCCACCCCGCGGCCGGTGCGGATCCTCGACGCCGGCATCCGCAAGGAGCTCGACCTCAGGGTCGTCGTCCCCGTCGAGGACATGGCGGCGCCGGCCGGGCCGGCCGCGGCGGGAGGCGGGTCGATCTGGCCGTCGATCGACCCGGTGCTGTTGGACCTGGTCGAGTCGCATCGCTCCGCGCTCGTGTTCGTCAACGCCCGCCGCCTCGCGGAGCGATTGGCGAGTCGGTTGAACGAGCTGCACGCGGAGCGCTCCGACGGCCCGGACGACGAGCCGGCGGAGCTGGTCAAGGCGCACCACGGGTCGTTGTCGCGGGAGCGTCGTCTGCAGATCGAAGACGAGCTCAAGCGTGGGGATCTGCGCGGCCTCGTCGCGACGAGCTCGCTGGAGCTCGGCATCGACATGGGGGCGGTCGACCTCGTCGTGCAGGTCGGCTCGCCGGGCAGCGTCGCTGCGGGCCTGCAGCGCATCGGTCGTGCCGGCCACCACGTCGGCGTGCCGAGCCGCGGACGCATCTTCCCCAAGCACCGTGCCGACCTGCTCGAGGCAGCGGTCGTGGTGCAGCTCATGGTCGAGGGTCGGATCGAGTCGACCTCGGTGCCGGCGAACCCGCTCGACGTGCTCGCCCAGCAGATCGTCGCCGCGTGCGCGATGGACGAGTGGACGCTCGACGCGCTGCTCGCGCTGTGCCGGTCCTCGGCGAACTTCACCGGGCTGTCCCGCGAGGTGTTCGAGGCGACCCTCGACATGCTCGCCGGGCGGTACCCCTCGGAGGAGTTCGCCGAGCTCCGTCCCCGAGTCGTCTGGGACCGCGCCGCGGGAGCCGTCCGAGGCCGCTCGGGCGCGCAGCGGCTCGCGGTGACCTCCGGTGGCACCATCCCGGACCGTGGGCTGTACGGGGTGTTCCTCCCCGACGGGACCCGCGTCGGGGAGCTCGACGAGGAGATGGTCTACGAGTCCCGCGTCGGCGAGACGTTCCTGCTCGGGGCGTCGACGTGGCGGATCGAGGAGATCACCTTCGAGCGGGTCGTGGTCACCCCGGCGCCGGGCCAACCCGGCAAGATGCCGTTCTGGCACGGCGACGGGCCGGGACGGTCCGCTGAGCTCGGCCGTGCGCTCGGCGAGCTCGTCCGTGAGGTGCGAGGCTCGCCACCCGCCGAGGCCGTGGAACGGCTGCGCACCCTGCACTCCCTCGACGACCTCGCCGCACGCAACGTGGTCGCGTACCTCGACGAGCAGGCGGAGTCGACCGGCGCCGTGCCCGATGACCGGACGATCGTCATCGAGCGCTTCCGCGACGAGATCGGCGACTGGCGGGTCTGCATCCACTCGCCGTTCGGTGCGCGCGTCCACGCGCCGTGGGCGATGGCGGTCCGGGCGCGTGTCGAGCAGCACTGCGCCGAGCAGGTCGGCAACGGCGGCGGCCTCGAGGTGATGTGGTCCGACGACGGGATCGTCCTGCGGCTGCCCGAGTCGGTCGAGGACGTCCCCGTCGAGGTGCTGTTCGGTGACCCCGAGGAGATCGAGTCCGAGGTCGTCGCCGCGCTGCCGTCGACCAGCGCGTTCGCTGCGCGCTTCCGCGAGTCCGCGGCGAGGGCGCTGCTGCTGCCCCGCCGTCGCCCCGACCGCCGCACCCCGCTGTGGCAGCAGCGCCAGCGCGCCGCCGACCTGCTGTCGGTCGCTGCGAGGTACCCCGGGTTCCCGATCCTGCTCGAAGCGACCAGGGAGTGCTGCAACGACGTGTTCGACCTGCCGGCGCTGCGTCGCCTGCTCGCCGAGGTCCGCAGCAGGCGCGTCCGCGTCGTGAGCGTCGAGACCCCGAGCGCCTCCCCGTTCGCGCGGTCGCTGCTGTTCGGCTGGATCGCCGTGTACATGTACGAGGGCGACGCGCCGCTCGCTGAGCGTCGTGCCGCAGCGCTGGCACTCGACCGGGAGCTGCTGCGCGACCTGCTCGGGACCGAGGAGCTGCGGTCCCTGCTCGACGCGGACGTGGTCGCCCGGGTGGAGATGGAGCTGCAACGCCTCACGCCCGAGCGCGCTGCCCGCGACGTCGACGAGGTCCACGACCTG
>JAFDWA010000178.1 GCA_018268735.1 Actinomycetota bacterium
CGGCCTCGATCGCCGCAAGGTGCTCCAGGTGCGTGGAGCGCCACCGGTCGAACCACGGGTCGCTGACCGACGACGGCAGGACCCGGTTCACGATGACGCCGTCGACCTGGTAGCCGAACAGCGACAGCTGCGTGAAGGTCCGTCGCGCCTCTGCGACGACCATGCGCTCGGGGTTCACGACCAACCTCGCCGAGGTGACCTCCGGATCGGCGAGGATCCGCTGCGCCGCCTCGAGGCGGTCGTACAGGCGTTGTCCGGCGGCGAACACCGCGTCGTCGGCCATCGGGAGCCGGGCCATGCGCGACAGGACCGGCGCCACGACCCGGTGCAACCGCCGCGAGGTCGGGAACAGGCGGTCCATGTACCAGCCGACGACGTCGGGCAGCGAGAGCAGCCGGATCGTCTCGGCGGTCGGCCCGCAGTCGACGACGACCACGTCGACGTCGTCTGCAGCGCACAGCGACTCGATCTCCGTGAGCGCGAACAGCTCGTCGAGCCCGGGGAGCACCGCGAGCTCCTCGGCCTCCACCGTGGCCACGCCGGCCCAGTCGAAGACCCTGAGCAGCCAGTCCCGGATCTCGGCCCAGTGCTCCTCGAATCGCTCACGGGCGTCGATCTGCTGTGCCCGACACCGCGGCGCGACCTCTGTCGGGATCGGTGAGAGCGCCGCGTCGAACGAGTCGGCGAGCGAGTGCGCCGGATCGGCCGAGGTGACGACCACACGACGACCGTCGGCGGCGAGGCGCAACGCCGTCGCCGCCGCGGTGGTCGTCTTGCCCACACCGCCCTTGCCGGTGACGAGGAGGACCCTCATCGCGAGGTGACGCTCCTGCTCACAGGGGCGTGCTGCGGGAACAGCCCCCAGCGGACTGCCCAGTACCCGCAGACGGCGAGGCCGACCACCGGCACGAGGATCCCGAACGCAAGGACGTTCAGCTCACGATCGTCGATGCGGGCGAGACCGACCCCTGCCGCAGCGATCGAGGTGACGACCTGCACGCCGAGCGCCCCGAGGAGGTGTCCGCGGACCCCGGGCGGGGCCGAACCCGCAAGGAAGAAGAGACCACCGATGCCGATCGCGACGTCGCGGCTGCGGGCCGCGGCCAACACGATGTCGAGGGCGAACAGGAGGCAACCGGACGCGAACAGGACGAGCGACGTCGAGACGTACCAGCCGGCAGTCGTGCCGGCACCTGCTGCGGCGACCAGCGTCGCGACGACGAAGCCGGCCGTCAGCGCCCACGAGCCGACGAGCACCCAACGGCCGGGTGGGTGCTCGCCGTAGGCAGCGACGAACGCGGCGGCCCGCTCCGCGCGCACCTCCGATCGGCGTGCCTCGACCTCGGCGCGTGCCTCGGCAGCGCTCGGCGCCCGGGGAGGCCGGTGCCGGTCCGGCCCTCGTGTGGTCATCGTGACCGATCATCGTTCACGATGCTCGTCGGGGACCAGCCGCCTCGCCGATCAGGTCGGACCGGCCGAGGCGGCGGGCCGCCCACGACGCTGCATCGACGAGCGAGCGGCTGCCGTGGTGCAGGAAGCGGGTGAGCGCTGCTGCCACCTGCGGGTCCCGACCGTCGCCGGTGTTGCCGAGCACGAGCAGCGCGTTGCGACGGAGGTGATCGGCGTCACGTCCCGGCACGTACCACCGACCGGCGGCCCGGAGCAGGTCCTCGTCGGACGCGCCGAGCATCCACAGGAGATCGATCCTGTCGGACCCGCCACCGCGCACGCCCTCACCCCGACGGTCGGACCGCCGGTTGGGAGGGCACACCTCCTGGCAGTCGTCGCAGCCGTAGATCCGATCGCCGAGCGCCGCCCGCAGCTCCTCGGGGAACGGCTCGGGCGACTGCAGGAGCCACGACAGGCACCGCCGCGCGTCGACCACCCCGTCGGCGACGATCGCACCCGTCGGGCACGCGTCGACGCAGCGGCGACACGTGCCGCAGCCGTCCCCAACCGGATCCGACGCCGGCTCGAGCACGGCATCGGTGAGGACCGAGCCGAGCACGAACCAGCTCCCGAGGTCCGCCAGCAGCAGGTTGGAGGACTTGCCGAACCATCCGATCCCGGCACGATGCGCCGCGGCCCGGTCGACGAGCGCGTTGTCGTCGGCGAGCACCACGGCACGGTGCCCCGCGTTGTGCAGGTCCTCCGCCACCGAGCGGAGCGCACGCCGCAGCACCGCGTCGTGGTCCCCGACCGCATAGCGGGCGATCCGGCCGAGCGGACGTCCCGTCGTCGACCCGTTGGCGTCGCCGCCGCGCTCGTCGATCGCTTCGGGGGTTGCGGCGACGCTGCCGTAGCGGACCGCTCCGACCACCAACGTGCGTGCACCGTCGAGCGTGCGACGAGGATCCGTCGAACGCCGCGGGTTGCGGTACGTGAACTGCATGTCGGCGTGCAGGCCGGCAGCTCGACGGGTCTCGAGTGCGTGGAGCGCGTCGAGGAACGGCGAGGCATCCGCGATGCCGACGACGTCGAGCCCGTTCGTCCGACCCCGAGCCACGACGAGCTCCCGCAATCCACCCATGACCCAGTGTCTCCCCCGAGGACCCGGTCAGCGAACCGAGCCGCTCGGCCGACCGCTCAGCGACGGCACCATTCGAGCAGGGCCTGGGAGCTGATCGAGTTCGCGCCGGCTGCGGCGACGCCGTCGCGCACCCGGCGGTCCGAGCTGACGACGACGACCGGGCGGTCGGTGCGGACCTCGCCCACCTGTGCGATGAGCACGTCGTCGGCTTCGACGCCCGCAGAGGTGTAGCGCACCCGCACCGGCGACAGGGTCGTCACCGCCGGGCTCCGACCGTCGTCGTCGCCGTCGAACACGACCCACACCTCGGCCGACGCCCTCGCCACCAGCGTCGCGAGCATCGACTGCAGGGATGCACGCTGAGCGGTCACGTCGAGGTGCGGCCACCCCGCCATGCTCACGTTGTAGCCGTCGACGAGCACGAGGACTCCCGGGGTGCGCAGCAGCTGATCGGTGGCCTCGAGCGTGCCGTCGATCGCACCCCGGACCAGTCGCACCGGCGTCCGCCGCACCCGGCGCGGGTCAGCCGAGCTGCCGGCGTCGCGAGCCGCGGCAGCCGCCACGTCGCCGGTCTCCGGGGGTCGACGCACGTGCGACGACACCTCGCCGAGCGCCTCCGAGAGCGATTCGAGGGCTTCACGTGCACGATCGATTCCGCTGAGCACCGGCGTCGCCCAGTGGTCACGCCCCTCGCGCAACGCCTCGACCTGGGCTTCGAGCTCACGCACCCGGGCGAGACGCACCTCTGCGGTGGAACGCGCCGCGGTCAGCTCCCCCACCGCCCGTGCACGTCCGGCCTCAGCCGCCGCGACACGCTGCTCGAGGTCGCTGCGATCACGTTCTGCCGTCCGACGCCTCGCACGCTCGACGTCGAGGTCCTCCGCTGCGCGGGCTGCGGCCGCAGTCGCTGCATCCAGGCGGCGCCGCAGCTCGTCGAGGCTCCGCTCCAGCCCACGGACCCGCTGCGCGGCGGATCGCTCCGCTTCGGCGCCGGCCGCCGCGGTCCGACGCTCGCGCTCGGCGTCGACGAGCCGGTCGAGCTCCGTGCGCCACCCGTCGGGACGTTGCAGGAACAACCGGCCTGCCGTCGCCACCTCGACGGCATCGGCTGCTGCGGCGACCTGCTCGCGGAACGCCTCGTCGTCGTCGAGGACCCGGATCACCACCCCTGTGGCGTGCTCGCTCAGCGACCCCCCACGGAAGCCGAGCATCGACCGGAGGGGACGCGGCGGGTCCCGATCGGCGGCCGCCTCGCCCCGTGCGACGGTCAGCGCGAGCGCGGCTGCGTCGCCCAGCAGCGCGAGGCGGGCGTCGACGGGTCAGCCCTCCGACTCGTCGAGGCCGCCCTCTGCGGGGTCGACCTCTGCGGGATCGACCTCGACGACGATGCCCGCGGTGCCGCACCAGCGGCACTCGACGGACTCGAGCTCCTCGGCGAGCACCTCGACGTCCTCCACCTCGAGCGCTCCGCCGACGGTGTAGTGGTGGAACGCACGGGTGCGCCGAGTGGTGGTCACGTCGAAGCGCGTGAGGTTGCCGCAGGAGGTGCAACGGAATCGGGTCACAGGCGAAGACGACATCGAGGGCCGAGCCTATCCGGGACGATCCGCCGCCGTCCGTTGACCGCCGAACACCTGTTCGTCGAGACTGAGGACCATGCAACGGGCACCTCGGGAGCAGTTCCACCAGCAGAGCCTCGACGACCTCGGCCTCCCGCTCGTCGACACCACCTTCGTGGTGATCGACCTCGAGACCACCGGCGCTTCCCCGCGGACCGACGCGATCACCGAGATCGGCGCGGTCAAGGTCCGCGGCGGCGAGGTGCTCGGGACCTTCGGCACGCTCGTCGACCCGGGACGATCCATCCCACCCACGATCACGGTGCTGACCGGGATCACCGAGGCCATGGTCGCTCGAGCTCCCCGGATCGGCGACGTGCTCCCGAGCCTGGTGGAGTTCCTCGGCGACGGCGTCATCGTCGGACACAACGTCCGCTTCGACGTCGGCTTCCTCCGAGCGGCCCTCGAGCGCGACGGCCGGGCCGACCTCGGCTCCCCGACCGTCGACACGGTCGCGCTGTCTCGCCGCCTGTTGCGCG
>JAFDWA010000179.1 GCA_018268735.1 Actinomycetota bacterium
GGGCTACCGGCCTCGTCGGAAGGTGACACCGCTGATCGGGCGCGAACGTGAGATGGACGTGCTCACGAACGCACTCGATGTGTCGATCGCGCACGCCCGGTGCCAGATGGTGCTTCTGCTCGGCGAGGCCGGTGTGGGCAAGTCGCGGGTCGCGGCGGAGGTGGCGGAGATCGCTGCGATCGAGCACGGAGCGTTCCACCTCAGCGGCCGGTGCGTCCCCTACGGCGAGGCCAACCCATGGTGGCCGGTCGCAGAGGTCCTGCGCTCGGGTTGCGGTGTGGGACGTGACGACGGCCTGGATCTGGCGAGGGAGCGCACCGCCCGTGCGGTGGCCTCGGTGCAGGACCCCCACGACGGGTCCGAGACATCGTCGATCGTCGACGGGCTGCTGCACCTGATGGGCTACGAGGGTCCGCTCCGGGGCCTCGAGGGGAGCCGTGCACGCGCCGAGGCCTCGCAGGCGCTCATCCGCTTCCTCGAGGCGTCGGTCCGGCGACGTCCGCTCATGGTCCGCGTGTCGGACCTCCACTGGGCGGACCCCGCGGTGCTGGAGCTCGTCGACGGTGTCCTCCGCCAGCTCGCCCGTCAGCCGTTCCTGCTCGTGGCGACCGCCCGTCCATCGCTGCAGGACCGGTGGACGCCGGGGTTCGGACGGTGCAACAGCCTCGTGTTGAACCTCGATCCGCTGGACCGCGGCGCGTCGGCGTTGCTGCTCGACGCCCTCGTCGGTCTCGACGTCGACGACGCCACTCGCGCCACGCTGCTCGATCGTGCCGGTGGCAACCCGTTCTACCTGGAGGAGCTCGTCAGCCTCGTCGGATCCCGCATCGTCGCCGGCGAGCACGACGAAGCGGTCGCCGCAGCGGCGCTTCCCGACACGCTCCGCGGGCTGGTGGCGGCGCGCATCGACGGGTTGGGTCCCGAGGAGCAGCAGGTGATCGAGGACGCGGCGGTGTGGGGCGCCTCGGGTCCACTGGACGCGTTGGACCGCATCGCGGTCGAGATGCGCGGCCTCGCGGATGTCTCGCGGATCGTCCGCACCCTGGTCGAGGCCGATGTGTTCGAGCTCGACGGCACCGAGTGGTCGTTCCGGTCGGACCTGGTCCGGGAGGTGGTGTACGCACGGCTCACCAAGCGGGAGCGGCTGGGGCGCCACCTGGGCATCGCCGAGTACATCGAGCGGCTGGCGCAGGGAGGACGTTGCGACGACGCGACCCTCGACACGGTGACACGGCACTTCGTGACCGCAGCACGCCTCGATGCCGAGGTCGGAGCGTCCGGAGCGCGCACCGACCTCGTGCGCCGAGCGGTGGACTGGTCGATGGAGGCCGCACGCCGTGCGGAGCACGAGGGGAGCTGGCGTCGAGCCGAGCGGCTCTACAGCGATGCGCTCGAGCTCGCCGGAGCAGATGATGCGACGCAACGATGCGACGCCTCGATCGGCCGGTCTCGCGTACGGGCCGAGGCGTGGGACGAGCGCGGCGCCGCCGAGGACGCGACGGCAGCGCTCGCGCTCGCCGAGCAGCTCGGCGATCCTCGACGTCGAGCGCTCTCGCTGCTGCGGCGTGCGACCGCGCTGGCGCGTTCGGGCGCGACCGACGAGTCCGACGGCGACTTGGGCGAGGCGATCGAGGTGTTCGACTCGATCGGCGACCTGCAGGGTCGGGCCGACGCGCTTCGCGAGCGTGGCCTCGCGTCGCTGCTGCGCTCGGACACCCGGGCCGCCGAGGCGCCCATCGCCGAGGCGCTCGAGGCGTTCCGCTCGCTGGGCGACCGCCGTGGGGAGGCGTGGTCGCTGCAGAACCTGGCGTGGATCGCGCTGTCCGACGGGCGCATCGAGGATGCCGACTCCTTCGTCGCCGAGTCCGTGGCTGCCTTCAGGGCGCTCGGTGACCCGGGCGGTCTCGCCTGGGCGCAGGGCCTCGTGGCGTTCGCCCGGCTGCAGCGCGGCGAGCTCGACGATGCCGCCGACATCGCCGGACCGATCCTCCGCGAGTGCGAGGTCCGCGGCGATCGCTTCGGCGAGGCGATGATGCTGACGGTCCTCGCTCACGTGGAGCTGTGGCGGGGCCGCACGACCGCTGCGGCAGCCTCCGCAGAGCGCGCCGTCGCAGCGTTCCGGAGCTCATCGGACATGGCGGGGACGGTCGGACTCGAGCAGGCCCTCGCGGTCGCGGGCCGGGCGGCGGTGATGCTCGGCGACCTCGACGGAGGCCGTGAGCTGCTGGAGGAGGCGGTCACCGCAGCGGTGGGCACAGCCGACGGCGGCAGCTTCGCGCTGGGCGTCTCGCTCGTGACGTCCGTGCAGGTCGGTCGTCCCGGACGCCTCCTCGACCAGCCCCTCGATCGCTGGGTCGGAGCGGTCGGTCGTTCCCGAGCCTCGATGCACGAGGCCACCTACGCGCTGGCGCTGGCGCAGGGGGGCCGCATCGAGGAGGCACTCGCGCTCGCCCGGCGCGCTGCCCACGGCGCGGCTGACGGCGACCCGGCGGCTCAGGATGCGGCTGCGCACGTGCCGCCGAGCGGATACGCCCTGGCGGTGCTGGCGCTGGTCGCTGCCGCCGCCGGGGCGATGCAGGAGTGCCTCGTCGCGGCGGAGCAGGTGGAGGCCGGTACGACGTCGACGTACCTCGATCGGATCTGGGCGGCGGTCGCCGTCGCCGTGGCGGATCCGGGTGCGCGAGGAGCACAGTGGATGGAGCGGGCCGAGGTGCTGCTCGCCGGCACCGACGACGTGGTGGCTGCCGGGCTGGTGGAGCTCGCCGACCGGGTCCGACGAGCTCGCTCAGAGGGTCGACCCCCCGACGTCGGCGACGTCGCCGACTCTGCCTGGGCTGCGCTGCTGGCCCGAGCCGCGCTCGCCCCGGCGGTCGGCGTGGACTGATCGCAGGACGCGCAACGGGGCGGGCCGACGGCCCGCCCCGTTGCATCGCTGCGATCGACGCTCAGCGCGTCAGCGAGTCAGCCCGGCTGTGCGACGTAGCGCAGGTACGGCTTCAGCGTGCGGAAGCCGGCGGGGTAGATCTCCTTGGCCTCGTCGTCGGAGATCGCCGGGGCGATGATGACGTCCTCGCCGTCCTTCCAGTTCGCCGGCGTCGCCACCTTGTGGTTCGCGGTGAGCTGCAGGGAGTCGATGACCCGCAGGATCTCGTCGAAGTTCCGGCCGGTCGACGCCGGGTAGGTCAGGATCAGCTTGACCTTGTTGTCCGGGCCGATGATGAACACCGACCGCACCGTGAGGGTGTCGTTCGCGTTCGGGTGGATCATGTCGTACAGGTCGGAGACCTTGTGGTCCGGATCGGCGATCAGCGGGAAGTTGAGGCCCTGGCCCTGCGTCTCCTCGATGTCCTTGTTCCAGCCAGCGTGATCTGCGAGGCCGTCGACGGACAGGCCGATGACCTTGACGTCGCGCTTGTCCCACTCGGGCTTGAGCTTGGCGACCGTGCCGAGCTCCGTGGTGCACACCGGCGTGTAGTCCTTCGGATGCGAGAACAGCACCGCCCAGCTGCTGCCCTTCCAGTCGTGGAAGCTGATCTCGCCGTCGGTGGTGTCGATCGTGAAGTCGGGGGCCTCGTCGCCCAGTCGGATGCTCATGTCCATGCTCCTGAAGTGGTCGGTCAATACCCGACCAACCTACTCGGGATTGACGCCCGTGGCACATCGGCGGTGGCAGGTCGACCGCATGGACGTGCAGCCTGCGAGCTGTGACAAGCGAAACGGTTGACGCAGTGAGCGGGTGCTTGCTAGAGTAAGCACACAGCAAGCACCACCGGATCACCCCTCGAACCCCCGAGTCGGGCCGATCCCTTCCGAGGAGGAACCAATGGAGACGCTGCTCGATCCCATCACCGATGTCCAGGACCGCGTGGTCGACGGCCTCAAGAGCACCAAGCAGCCGGTCGTCGACGCCGTCGCGACCGTTGCGCAGCTCGTCCTCGACCGGGTCCCGGAGCTCCCGGCCCTGCCCTACGCCGGCCTGCTCCCCACCCCGCTCGAGCTGATCGACAACCAGGCCAAGTTCGCCACCAAGGTCGTCAACACCACCAAGGCCATCGCCGTCGCCGCGGCGAAGGCCGCTGCGCCGGTGACCGACCAGCTGCTCGACCGCACCGCTGCGCCGGTGAGCGCGGTCAAGGCCGCCTGAGCCACAGTCGCTCGCCCGGTCGCCGGGCGTCGTGATCTCCGCCGGGAGTTCCCCCCAACCCCGGCGTGAGCACACTGCACTCGTCATCCCCCCAGACGAGGTGCGGTCCTGGACGGGAGGGCCTTCGGGTCCTCCCGTTCCGCGTTCGCTGCAGGGGTCTGCCCGTCGCGGTGGCGGTCGGTCAGGTCGCGATCAGACGTCGAGCGCGTCGCGGTCGACGAGGTCGGAGTGCTCGAGCAGGTACTGGCGACGCTTCGCGACGTCGTTGCCGAACAGCGTGTCGAACAGCTCCGCCGCCGCCGTCGCCGCACGTGCGTCGTCCATCGTGAGGCGCCGCAGGATGCGGGTCCCCGGATCGAGGCACGTCACCGCGAGCTCCTCGACGTCCATCTCGCCGAGTCCCTTGAAGCGCACCCACTGGAGGTTCTCGGCCTTTCGGTTGCCCCTGGTGAGCTCCTCGGT
>JAFDWA010000017.1 GCA_018268735.1 Actinomycetota bacterium
GGTGATCGACGAGATCGACGGCGTCGACCACGTCCTGCTCCTGTGGCGACACCGCTTCATCACCGACACGTGGGGATGGGAGGTGCCCGCGGGTGGCCTCGACCCGGGCGAGGCATCGGTCGACGGGGCGCGTCGGGAGGTGCTGGAGGAGACGGGGTGGCAGGTCGGCGAGCTCACGCACCTCGTCGACTACTACCCGGCGAACGGCCTGTCCGACCACCGCTTCGACCTGTACCTCGCCCGGGGCGCCACCCACGTCGGTGAGCCGAGCGACCCGTCGGAGTCCGAGCGGATCGAATGGGTGCCGCTGGAGGTCGTCCGTGACGCGGTCGTGTCCGGGCGCATCACCGACGGCCTGTCGGTCACCGCGCTCGCGTGGTACTTCGCGTTCGGCGACCCGTCGGGTGGGATCAGCCAAGACCCAGCCGAGTGAACTGCTCGGCGGGTGCGTCGATGCCCACGAGCGCCTCCCGGAGGAGCTCGACCATGTCGCCCTCGGCTGCGGTGTCGGAGGCGCCGGTGCCCACCAGGTCGCGCTGCTCGTCGGGATCCTCGTCGAGGTCGAACAGCATGTCCTGGCCGGCCTGGTGCCCACCGGCTGCCCAGAACGGCACCGGGTCGCCGACGTCGAAGGGCTGGCGGATCACCGGCACGTCCGATCCCGGCATGAAGTCGAGCGCGGCACGTCGGTCGGGGCGGGGCAGGCGGAGCTCCGGGAACGCCGGGATCGGCATCGTCGACCAGCGGTTCGACCACATCGACAGCGGGCGGTTGCCCTCCCGGGGCGCCCGGAGGTAGCGGTGGCGGCCGTCGGTCACCGCGACGCCCTGGCCCCACACGCCGGTCAACGCCCAGTCCCGCTGCGTGGCCCCGGCGCGGGCGACGGGGTCGTCCCGACCGTTGCCGTCGAGGTGATCGGACGGTTCCAGCAGCGGACGCAGCGACCGCCCGTGGGTCCGGTGTGCGGGCGTCACGCCGAACACGTCGCAGATCGTGGCGTGCACGTCGACGGTGGTCGTCAACGAGTCGACCACGCCGGCGGGGCGACCCGGCCAGGCGACCATGAGCGGGATGTGGCCCAGCACGGCTCGCACGGGGGTCGCCGGCTTGCCGAAGATGTCGTGCTCGCCGAGGTAGTGGCCGTGGTCGGTGCACACGATGACCGCGGTGTCGTCCCAACGGTCCTGTCGGTCGAGCTCGTCGAGCAGCCGGCCGAACTGGTGGTCGATGAAGGTGAGCTTCGCTCCGTAGTTCGCGCGGACGTGCGCTGCGGTGCGTTCGTCGATCACCCCGGACGCGACGGCGTCGACCGCGTACGGCGGCCAGATGACCCTGTGTCCGTCCCAGTCGGGGTCGTATCTCGACGCCCACGGCTCGGGCACGTCGAACGGCTCGTGCGGGTCGAACTCGTCGACGAACAACAGGAAGCGGTCGGCCGAGGCGGACTCCTCCGCCAGCCAGCGCGTCGCCTCGGCCATGGTCGCAGCGCCGGGGAAGTCGTCCTCGGAGCGGAACCACGTGCGGCTCTCGTCGTACGCGTGGGTCACCCAGCCCTCCCGCGCCGGCAGCGCCGGAGCACCGATCCACGACGGGTCCGCAGCGGTGCGCCACGGATCGCTCTCGTGGCCGCGGAGGTAGCGCCAGGCGCCGAAGTCGGTGTGGTAGTTCTCGCCGCCGGTCTCGAACAGGTGCGGATGGTCCGACACGAGCATCGAGGTGATGCCCGCACGTCGCAGGTCGTAGGTGACGGCGTCCTCCCAGATCTCGACCGATCCCCACGGCCGCCACAGGAAGTCGATCGCACCGACGAGGATGTCGTGGCGGGCGGGCATGCACGGCAGCGACCCCGTGTGGTGGCGGTCGAAGCGGACCGCACGCGCCGCGAAGCGGTCCAGGTTCGGCGTGTCGAACTCGGGTGGGTGACCGAGCACGGGCGCGTACGCGCCGAGCATGTGGCGGTTCAGGCTGTCGAGCAGCACGACCACGAGGTTGCGTGGTCGGCGCCGCGGCAGCGGGCCCGGTTCAGCCGACGCGGGCGTCACCGTGCTCGGCCAGGTGCTTGGCCCACGGGTAGTCGGGCTTGCCGGAGGGGGAGCGCACGATCTCGTCGACCACGTGGAGCTCGCGGGGCACCTTGTAGCCGGCGATGTGGCCACGGGCGTGCTCGACGAGGTCCTCGAGCGTGACGTCGTGGCCGTCGCGGGTCTGCACGACCGCAGCGACCCGCTGACCCCAACGCTCGTCGGGGACGCCGACGACGAGGCAGTCGTAGACCGCCGGATGGGACTTCAACGCTGCCTCGACCTCCTCGGGGAAGATCTTCTCGCCGCCGGAGTTGATCGACACCGATCCGCGGCCGAGCATCACGAGGCGGCCGTCCTCGGTCCAGCGCGCGAAGTCGCCGCCCATCGAGTAGCGCCGGCCGTCGGCTGCGGTCACGAACACCTCGGCGGTCTTGGCCGGGTCGTTGAAGTAGCCGAGCGGGATGTTGCCGGTGCGACCGAGTCGACCGACGCGTGTGTCGCCGGGCGGGATGATCGCCAGGTCGTCATCCAGCACCGCGACGTCGCGCCCGGCGTTCACCGTCGGCCCGCCGCCGTCGGCCTTCGCTCCCTTCGCCGCGTAGGTGACGCCGTTGAACCCGCCCTCGGTCGAGCCGATCGAGTCGGTGATGATCAGGTTCGGGAACCGGTCGAGGAAGCGGTCCTTCACCGACTGGGAGAACAGCGCGGCGCTCGACGACAGCGAGATGAAGCTGGTGGTGTCCCAGCGGCCGGGATGGGCCTCGAGCGCCTCGATCATCGGGCGGGCGACCGCGTCGCCGGTGATGATGATCGAGTTGACGCCATGTGCGGAGATCAGGTCCCACACCTCCTCGGCGTCGAACTTCCCCACCAGCACGATCGTCGATCCGATGAACCACTGGCTGAGCGTCGCGATCTGTGCGGCGCCGTGCATCAGCGGTGGGATCACCCCGAACACCAATCCGCTCGGCGACGCGGCCGCCTGCTCCGCCTTCGTGAACTCGGAGCTGACCCGCTCGTTGGTCAGCGCGTCGATGCCCTGGCCGAGCGCGAAGTAGATGTCCTCGTGGCGCCACATCACGCCCTTGGGCATGCCCGTCGTGCCGCCGGTGTAGATGATGTACACGTCATCCGCGGAGCGCTCGGGGAAGTCGCGCTCCGGCCCTCCCTGTTCGCACGCCTCGTCGAAGTCGACCGAGCCCAGCGCGGAGGTGTCGGCATCGGAGCCGTCCTCGATGTGCACCAGCGTGCGGAGCTTCGGTGATGCCTCGAGCACCGCCGCCACACGTGGCGCGTACTCCCGGTCGAACACGCAGGCGACGAGCTCGGCGTTGCCGATGAGGTAGGCGAGTTCGGCCTCCACGTAGCGGTAGTTCACGTTGACCGGGACAGCCCGGACCTTGAGGCAGCCGAGCATCGCGGTGACCCACGGCTCGGAGTTGATCGCGTAGATGCCGACGTGGTCGCCCGGGCCGATCCCCTGCGACGCGAGGTAGTGGCCGAAGCGGTTGGCCCGTGCGTCGAGCTCGGCGAACGTGAGGGTGCTCCCGCCGGCGATGAGCGCCGGTCGGTCCGGCACGGCGTCGACGGTGTGCTCGAAGAGGTCTGCGATGTTGTAGGCCACGGCGCAACGCTACGGCATGGCGTCGGCGGTGGACCGCGGCGGCGTCCGACGGTCAGTTCGGCGAGACGTGCTGCGTCGTCGGGGGATGCTGTGCCGATGGGGTGTGCTTGCGCGTCGAGGTCACCGGCGCCGGACGCTTGACGAGCGTCGGATCCCTGGTCGCTGCGGCGGCCTTGATCTCCTCGAAGGCGTGGCCGACCGCGTCGGCGAGATCCCACACGTCGGGCACGAGGTCCGTGCAGGCGAGGAACCCGAAGTCGATGCTGTTGCGGTACGACATGACGGTGATGTTCAGGCCGGCGCCGTCCATGATCGGACCCATCGGGTAGGTCGCGACCATCTCGGCGCCGGCCATGTAGAGCGGGAAGTCCGGACCGGGCACGTTCGAGATCACGAGGTTGTGGATCGGCCGGTGCGAGTTCGCGAGGTTCATCGAGCTGTACAGGCGTGCCGCGAGGCCGAAGGTGCGGGGCGTCGCCCACTCTGCCCAGTCCGTGAGGGTCCTGGCCCCGATCGCGTTCTGGTCCTCCTTGGCGCCGGCGGTGGAGTTGGCGATCGTCTGGATTCGCTCGAACGGGTCGTCCACATCGGTTGCGAGCGAGGTGAACATCGCAGAGACCTTGTTGCCCTGGGTGTTGCGCTCGTCCTCGGTGCGCACCGACACCGGACACACCGCCATCAGCGACTCCTCCGGCAGCGCACCCAGCCCTTCGAGGTAGTGGCGCAAGGTGCCCGAGCAGATCGCGAGCACGACGTCGTTCACCTTGACGCCGAGAGCGGCCTTGATCGCCTTGGTCTCGTCGAGGGGCACCCGAGCGAAGGACACCGACCGGTCCGGGGTGATCGACGCGTTGAACGGGGTGCGTGGCGCGGTCAGCGGGACGGCGCCGTGGCGACGCTCGGGGTTGCGGATCCCGGTGATCACGTTGTTCACCGACTGCGCCGTCCGCCCGATCAGCCCGAACGCGTCGCCGAAGCGCCTGGCCTTCGACAGCGCCGCATACGACAGCAGCTCCACGTCGCTCGGCACGTGCTCGACCGGAACCGGGTCGAAGTCGATCTCCCGGCCGTCGGCCGACAGGTCGAACAGCGCCGTCATCAGCTCGGCTCCGCCGGAGCCGTCGATCGTCGCGTGGTGGACCTTGACGACCAGTCCGAACCGGTCGTGCTTGAGGCCTTCGATCACCCATGCCTCCCACAGCGGGTGGCTCCGGTCGAGGGGTTCCGAGGCGATCTGCGCGGCGAGCCGTGCGAGCTCGCGCCGGCCGCCCGGCGCGGGACAGGTGACGCGGTGGACGTGGTGGTCCAGGTCGAAGTCGGGGTCCTCGATCCACACCGGGTGGTGGAACTGGAACGGCACCTCGACCAGGCGTCGCCGGAACGGCGGGACCAGCGGGAGCCGCTCTTCGATCGTGGCCCTGACCTTGTCGAAGCTGTAGCCGCCCGCCATCGTGGATGCGTCATAGATGCCGGTCATCGCCACGTGCATGTGCCCTGCAGGTGTCTCCAGGTACAGGAACGTGGCGTCCATCCCTGACAGTCGTTCCACGTGTCCCTCCTCCTCGTCGGGACCTCGGCGCGGCCCGCTGAGGGACATTCTCGCGGGAAGGGCGCCCGCGTGCCGGTTCGACTCGCGGGCGCCCTCGGCGCGTTGGTGGGATCGGCCGACGCGGCCGTGCTGGCTCAGGCGTCCTTCGGGCGGACGGCCTCGACCTCCAGGACGATCTTGACCTTCTTCCCGACGACGAGACCACCGGTCTCGAGGGCCTGGTTCCACGTCAGGCCGAAGTCCGTGCGGTCGATCTCCGTCTCGGCGGAGAAGGCGATGCGCTCCTGGCCGTAGGGGTCGTCGATCACGCCGTCGAGCTCCGTCTCCAGCTCGACCGAACGGGTGACGCCGTGGATGGTCAGCTCGCCGGTCACCACCCAGTCGTCGCCGTCGGAGCGGAGGCCGGTCGAACGGAACTCGAGCGTCGGGAAGTTGTCGACGTCGAGGAAGTCGGCGGAGTGGATGTGCGCGTCGCGACCGGCGTCACGGGTGTTGAACGACGTCGCGTCGATCGTGACCTCCACGTGGGAGTCGGTGATCGGATCGGCGATCGTGATCGCGCCGTCGAACTTGTCGAACTCGCCCCTGACCTTGGAGAGGCCGAAGTGCTTGACCGCGAATCCGACGTGCGTGTGGCTCGCGTCGATCGAGTAGGTGCCGGGGGTGGGGAGGTCGCTCATCGGTGCTCCAGTCATGGGTCGAGGTGGTTGATGACAACGATGTCTATCAGTCAATAATTGAGAAGTCAAATACTGCACCAGCAGCGATTGTCGGGTAGAGTTCGAGTCGTGTCCGACGACTGCGCCTCCCTGCTCCCGGTCGACCCACCACCCCCTCGTGCCCCTGCCGACGTCGAGGAGGGCGCGATCCGGACGTTCGGGTTGCTGCTCGAAGCGCACACGCGCATCACTCGGCTGCTCGACGCCGACCTGCAGCGCTCCACGGGGATCTCGCTGCAGACCCTCGAGGTCCTCCTGCGCGTCTCCCGCGCACCGTGGGGTGTGATGACGATGTCGGAGCTGGCCGACCAGGTCGCGTTGAGCACCGGAGGTGTGACGCGGCTGGCGGACCGACTGTCCGACGACGGCCTGGTGGAGCGTCGGGCCTGTCCCGAGGACCGGCGACGGGTCCACCTCGGGCTCACCCCCCGGGGCGTCGAGGTGCTCGAGCAGGCGCTGACCCACCACGTCGATGCCCTCGACACCCACGTGATGCGCCGCATCGATCCGGCGGACCTCGCGGGCTTCGAGCGGGTGCTCGACGCGCTGCGCACGGCGCCGGACCTCCATGGCGCGACCCCGGGCCGTGCTGCCGGCACCGCCGCCGGACCTGCTGCCGGACCTGCTGCCTGAGGGGCCTGTCAGGTCCCCGCAGGCGTTCATCGAGCTCTCACCCTGCTCACACCGTGGATCGCGACGGTGTGGCATGGACGAGCTCCCACCCCCGATCCCACCCTCGATCCCATCGGCGCACGGTGCCCCGCCCGGGGTCCCTCCCCGCCATGGCAAGCGGGCCTCGAGGAGCCGGGTCGCCGCAGCGGTGATCGCGACCGGCGCCATGGGCGGGTTCGTCGGCTACTTCAGCGGCGGCGGCGCCGCTGACAGATCGGCGGGCAGCTCCACCTCGGGCGGCGCTGCCGGCTCGGCCGCGGTCACGCCACCCTCGTCGACGGTTCCGTCGTTCGGCGACCGGTCAGGCGACGGAGCCGACCCCGGCGGGGTCGGGTACGGAAAGGCCGGGTACGGAGGAGGGGGCGTCACCGACCGCGGGGGCTTCGGATCCGGCTCCGCTGCTGCGGTGCCCGGTGGGTCGTCCAACTCCTCATCCGGACCGTCCACGGTGACACGAGGCAGCTGACCCGGTGGTGGTGTCGAGCACGGCCACAGCCGTGTCCACGACCACGACAGCGGCGGGGACCGTGGTCGTCGAGGACCGGTTCGCATGCATGGGCTCCGAGGCGCACGTGGTGCTCACCGGAGCCGACCCAGGTGCGCTCGAGGGGCTCCCCGAGCTGGCCCGCGCCCGGATCGATCGGCTCGAGCGCATCTGGAGCCGCTTCATCGCCGACAGCGAGCTGAGCCTCCTCAACGCCTCGCCGGGTCGGTGGCACGACGTCAGCGACGAGACCTTCGAGCTGGTCCGTCGCGGGCTCGCGGCCCGACGAGCGACCGCCGGTCGGTTCGACCCGACGATGCTCGACGCCGTCGTCGCCGCGGGGTACACGAGCTCGCTCGCACCGGTGGACGTCGGACCGGTGGACGTCATGGGCGCTCCGCACGCCCCGGGCGTCCGTCGCCGCTCGGGGCGTGCTGGTTCGGACGGTGCCGGTTCGGAGCGTGCCGGCGGCGAGCACGACGGGTCCTGCGGTGTCGAGCTCGATCCGTCGGGGCGTCGCGTCCGGGTCCGGCCAGGGTGCGGGTTCGACCCGGGCGGCATCGGCAAGGGGTTCGCTTCGGACTTGGTCGTCGACGAGCTCATCGACGCCGGTGCAGGTGGAGCGTGCGTGAACATCGGCGGCGACCTGCGCGTCGCCGGTGCCCCACCGGGGGTCCCCGTCGGCACCGGATGGGCGACGGCGCCGGCTGACGGCGTCGGCTCCTGGGTCGTCGGGGTGGAGGATCCACGTGACCCCTCGGGACCGGTGCTGCGTCGACTGTCGCTGCTCGACGGCGCGGTCGCGACGTCGAGCAGGTGTCGTCGTCGGTGGCGGCGCGAGGACGGCAGCGAGGCGCACCACCTGATCGACCCCTCCACTCGCGAACCGGCGACCGGCGAGGTCCTCACAGCGACCGTCGTCGCCGCACGTGGTTGGATCGCCGAGGCGCTCGCGACAGCGGCGTTCCTCGAAGGCTCGCAGGGTGCGGCGCCGGTCGTCGCGGACCTCGGTGCGACCGGCGTGCTCGTCACCAGCTCCGGTGTCGTCGAGCTGCCCGGTCTCGACGCGTTCCTCCTGCGGTGACACCGGACGTCGCGACGGACTGCTGTGCTAGAGCAGCGCCATGATCGCCGAGCCCGCCCCCGACCCGTCGGACACGCCGCTGTGGACGCCGCCACCCTCGCGCGTGCTGGGGTCGCGGATGGCCGGGCTCCTCGTGCAGGCCTCCGACATGGCGGGGCGCAGGATGTCGGGAACAGCGGAGCTGCACCGGTGGTCGGTCGAGCACCCGGAGACCTTCTGGCGGATGGCGCTCGCCTCGCTGCTGCCAGGGGTCGTGCCGCACGGTCCGGTGCTCGAGCGCGGCGCGCACATGGCGGACGTCCGCTGGTTCCCCGAGGTGCAGATGAACGTCGCGCACGAGATCCTCGCCGGTGGTGCGCCCGACTCGGTGCTCCTGGTCGCGGTCGACGAGCGCGGACGGCGTCGTGAGCTGACCCGGGCCGATGCCACCGTCGAGGTCGCACGGATCGCCGAGGCGCTCCGTGGTGACGGCGTCGAGGCGGGCGACAGGGTCGTGGCGTGGATGCCCAACACGGTGGAGACGGTGCTGCTGATGCTCGGCGCAGCGTCGATCGGCGCGGTCTTCTCGTCGGCCTCACCGGACTTCGGCGCCGACGGCGTGCTCGACCGGTTCGCGCAGATCTCCCCGACGGTGCTCGTCGCCGCCGACGGCTACACCTACGGGGGCAGGGCGTTCGACCGCACAGCCGAGCTGGCGACGGTCATCGACGGGCTGCCGACGTTGCGGCGTGTCGTCGTGGTGCCGTTCCTCGACGACGCTCCGTCCCTCACATCGCTGCCCGGTCCGTCCTCCAGCGGATCCACGGTGCTGTGGGAGGACTGGCTGTCGCCCCACGACGGCGCTGCGGCCCACTACGAGCCGCTCCCGTTCGACCACCCGTGGTACGTGCTGTTCAGCTCCGGCACCACCGGCGTGCCGAAGTGCATCGTGCACCGTGCCGGGGGGGTGCTGCTCACCCACGCCAAGGAGCAGCAGCTGCACCTCGACATCCGGGCCGGGGACCGGGTCTGCTACTTCACGACCTGCGGTTGGATGATGTGGAACTGGCTCGTGTCGGTCCCCGCGTCGGGCGCGACGATCGTCCTCTACGACGGCAACCCCGCCCACCCCGGCCCGGAGCGCCTGTGGGATCTCGTCGCGGCGGAGGGTCTCCACCTGCTCGGCGTGTCGGCGAAGTTCCTCGACGCGGTCCGCTCCTCGGGGTACCGCCCTGCCGAGAGCACCGACCTGTCCACGCTGCGGACCCTCGCGTCGACCGGGTCGCCGCTGTCACCCGAGGGCTTCGAGTGGGTGATGGACGCGGTGGCGCCCGGGGTCGGTTCCGACGGGTTGCACCTCGCGTCGATCTCGGGCGGCACCGACCTCTGCGGATGCTTCGTGCTGGGCGATCCGACCCGCCCGGTGTGGGCGGGTGAGATCCAGGGGCCGGCACTCGGGATGGCCGTCGACGTGTTCGGCGACGACGGGACCCCGGCGGGCGTCGGCGAGCGGGGCGAGCTCGTGTGCACCGAGCCGTTCCCGTCGATGCCGTTGCGGTTCTGGGGCGACGAGCCCGACGGCGGCCCTGCTGACGGTCCGGTCGACGGGCTCGGTCCGCGCTATCGCGCTGCGTACTTCGAGCGGTTCGGAGGCGTGTGGGCCCACGGTGACTTCGCGACGTGGACCCGTCACGGTGGCATGGTCATCCACGGCCGTTCCGACACGACGCTGAACCCGGGTGGGGTCCGCATCGGCACTGCGGAGATCTACCGGCAGGTCGAGCGCGTCGAGGGGGTCGAGGAGTCCCTCGTGTTCGGTCAGCACGTCGGTGACGACGTGCGGATCGTGCTGCTGGTGCGGTTGGCGGTCGGTGTCGAGTTGACCGATGACCTGCAGGCCGAGATCCGTGACCGTGTCCGGCGCGGCTGCACCCCGCGGCACGTGCCGGCGGTGATCGTGGCGGTCGCGGATCTGCCCCGGACCCGTTCGGGCAAGCTCGCCGAGCTCGCCGTTGCGGACACGGTCAACGGCCGGGAGGTCCGCAACACCACCGCGCTCGCGAACCCCGAGGTGCTCGCCGACATCGCCGCAGCGGTGCCGGCCCCCTGAGCACGTCGGGCCCACCGGGCGTTCGCGTGTGGGATCGACCTCCCAGTGGTCGTTGTGGCACACGAACGCCGGCTCGCCGGTGCGCCGAGCCCTGACTCGGCGTCGGTTCTGGCGGAACTGACATATCGTCAGGTCCGCCAGAGCACCGGGCCGAGCACGCACAGGGGGCGTCCCAGATGACCGAAGCGACCACGATCGACGCGGCCCGCGTCGCCGCCTACCAGTTCCAAGGCCAGGACATCCCGTGGCTGATCGACCACTGGGCGACCCACCAGTCCGACAAGGCGTTCCTGATCTGGGAGCCGAAGGACGGCCCCTCGCGCACATGGACGTACGCGGAGTTCGCCGAGGAGACCAAGCGGGTCGCCGCCGGACTCGCGGCGCGGGGCGTCGGGATCGGCGACATGGTGCTCATCCACGCCGAGAACTGCCCCGAGGCCGTCATCGGCTGGTACGCGTGCTCCCGGCTCGGCGCGGTGGCGGTCACCACCAACACCCGCAGCGTCGCGGCGGAGGTCGAGTACTTCATCACCCACACCGGCTGCGTCGGAGCGATCACCCAGCCGCGCTACGCGGCGCTCGTGGCCGAGGCCGGTCCGGACCTCGGCTGGATCGTCGTCACCGACGACAACTCCGGCGTCCCGGCGACCGCCGACGAGCTCGCCCACGGACGTGACGGCTGGGGTTCGCTGCACGGCGACCCGTCCGGCGTCCCGGATCGCGAGCGCGACCCGATGCTGCCGGCCGGGATCCTGTTCACCTCGGGCACCACCTCCAAGCCGAAGGCCGTCGTGCACACCCACGCCAACGCGCTCTGGGCGGCGAAGGTGAACCCGACGAACATCCAACTCGAAGCCGACGACGTCTACCTGGCGTCGCTGCCGTTCTTCCACGTCAACACCCAGAGCTGGGCGATCTGGTCGATCCTCGGCGTCGGCGGCACCGTGGTGCTGCAACCCAAGTTCTCGGCCAGCCGGTTCTGGCCGGTCATCGAGAAGTACTCCGTCACCCACATCTCGCTGCTGCCGTTCGTCATCCAGACCGCGTTCGAGCAGGGCATCCCCGAGGACCACACCGTCAAGGTCGGGGTGTTCGGGCTGATCATGGCCGTCCTCGACCAGATGATGGGCATGAAGGTCGTCGCTGCGTACGGCATGACCGAGCTCGTCACCCACTGCGTCCACTCCAACCCGTGGGAGCAGTACCCGGAGATGGCGATGGGGAAGGTGTCGCCCGGCTACGAGATGCTGATCGTCACCGAGGACGGCTTGCTCGCCGGCGTCGGCGAGATGGGCGAGCTGTGGATCCGTGGCGTCCGGGGCGTGTCGGTGTGCCTGGAGTACTTCCGCAACGACGAGGCGAACGAGAAGTTCTTCACCTCCGACGGCTGGGCTCGCACCGGCGACATCGTGATGCTGCTCGAGGACGGCAACATCCGCTACTGCGACCGTGACAAGGACGCGCTGAAGGTCGGCGGCGAGAACGTGTCGGCCCGCGAGGTCGAGGACGTCATCCGCACGGTTCCCGGTCTGGCCGACGTGCAGGTCGTCGCCAAGTCGCACCAGCGGCTCGACATGGTTGCCGTCGCGTTCGTGATCAAGGCCGACCAGGGAGCCGACGAGGAGGAGCTGTCGCGGCAGATCGTCGACGCGTGTCGACAGAACCTCGCCGACTTCAAGGTGCCCCGAGCGGTCTACTTCGTCACGGAGTACCCGACGGCCGAGCTCGGCAAGATCTCGAAGAAGGACCTGCGCGAGCTCGCCGACTCGTACGATCCCGTCGACTGAACGCCGCACCCGCTCGTCCCCTTACCTTTCTCCTTGAGGGGTGGCAAGGGGCTCGCGAGACTCCCCTCCTGGAAGATCCGGCTCTGCCGGCATGGCTCAGTGCCCCCTGTCGCTCGACGGCCTGGGGGGTGTTGCCACCGGCGGGACCGGGCGCACAGACCTCCAATAGGGACATGCGCTTGATCGCTCATTCGTAAGGTGGATGACGGCACGTGCGCCTCTCGGATCTTCCGTCCCGCCCGCCCGGATCAGCCGGTGGGCTTGAGCAGTCGGAGGACAACGAGCATGGCCACACCCGCCCAGGTCGAGATCTGGATCGGTGTCGATGTCGGCAAGGAGTTCCACCACGCGGTGGTCCTCGACGACGCTGGCGAGATCCTCGTGGACCGGCGTGTCACCAACAGCGAGGCCGACCTGGTCAAGCTCCTCGACGCGGCCGCCGAGAATGGCGTGGTCGGCCTGGTAATCGATCAGCCCGGCTCGATCGCGCAGCTTGCCCTGGCGTTGGCCCGCCAGCGCGAGGTCCCGGTCGCGTACATCCCCGGGCTCGTGATGCGCCGCGCCGCGGACCTCTACCCGGGCGACGCGAAGACCGACCGGCGCGACGCGTACGTCATTGCTGACACGGCACGAAGCCGACGAGGCCAGATCCACTGGCTGAGCATCGACGACGACCTGCTTGTCCAGCTCCGGGTTCTCAACGGCCTCGACATCGACCTCGCCGCGGACTCGACCCGTCACGCCAACCGGCTCCGCGACGCCCTGACCAGCATCTCCCCGGCGTTGGAGCGGGCGGTGGGCTCGAAGCTCCAGCACGCCGGAGTGCGCGATCTCCTCGCCAAATACCCGAAACCGACCGCGTTGCGCACCGCGGGCAAGACCCGCATCCGCACGTTGGTCTCGAAGCGATCGCCGCGCATGGCCACCTCGATCACTGAACGAGTCGGCAAGGCACTCGACGAGCAGACCGTGTCGGTCCCGGCAGAAGAGACCCTCGGTCGTGTCATCGCCGAGCTCGCCGTGGAGTTCGGCCGGATCCGCGACCGTCGCGACGCCCTCGAAGCCGAGATCGAGAAGGTGTTCCTCGCGCACCCTCTCGGACCGGTCCTGATCAGCCTGCCGGGGATCGGCGCCAGGACCGGAGCAAGGATCCTCGCAGAGATCGGTGACGGCTCCGGGTTCGCGTCGGGTTCCAAGCTCGCCGCCTACGCCGGCCTCGCACCCGTCACCCGCCAGTCGGGCACCAGCATCCGTGGTGAGCACCGCAGCAGACGCGGGAACCACCGCCTCAAGAACGCCATGTTCCTCGCCGCGTTCGCGTCGCTCAACGACCCCGACTCCCGAGCCTTCTACGACCGCAAACGCGCCGAAGGCAAACGCCACAACGCCGCGCTCATCTGCCTCGCCCGCCGCCGCTGCGACGTCATCCATGCCATGCTCCGCACCGGCGAGCACTACCTCACCAGCGGCCAACTCGCCGACCGCACCCGAGACCAGAAAGCGGCATGAACCCCTTGACAAATCCATAGGGACCCCCCCGTACCCCTGAGGGTGGGCCGGTGTCGGACGGGTCGGTGCATGGGCACGGTCAGGTCGACAGGACCGTGCTGATCACGGCCGGCACCGATGACGGTCCGTCGAGCTCGGTCCAACGGAGGCCGAGTGCGTCGGCGAACGCCTCGGCATCCGCCGTGTCACCCCGAGGGGCGAGCACCGCGATCTCGTGGGCGCCGGCGGCGTGGGGGAGCGGATCGCCGCCGGCGGTCGCGCGGCAGTCCGACAGCAGCAGCGTGATGCGCCTGCCGGCGGTCGACCGGCCGAGCTGCGCCGCTGCGACCCGCAGGGCCAGGCCGAGGTCGGTCACCCCGAAGCCCCGCAGCCGCAGGAGGTCGGTCACCACGTCCTCGGGGGGTCGGATCTCGTCCTGTGCCGTGATCACGACCGCGTCCTCCGCGAACGCGATGACCGAGCAGTCGAGCGGTGCGCGCAGCTGCACTGCGGCGGCGGCGACCGCCGCGGTCGCGAGCCGGTCACCCGTCATCGAACCGGAGCGGTCGACGAGCAGGCACACCGCAGTCGCTGGGCGCTGCCAGGCGCGGACCTGGAGCCGGTCGCCGGTGACGACCCCGGCCCGTGCGGCGGTGATCACGTCGAGGGAGGCCTCGAGGTCGATGTCGCCGTCGTCGTGACCGGCCGGGACCCGCCGGAGTCGGCCGATGCCGTGTCGTCGATCGGTCCCGACCCGACCCAGGTCCACCATGACCCGCCCGGCGAGGCGACGAGCGAGGGTCCGGAGCCGCTCGTCGGTCGCTCCGGCCAGGTCTGCGAGCAGCGACAGCATCTCGTCGGGATCGGCCGCCATCGCTTCGGCGACCGCGTCCTCGTCCAGGACGCCGACCTCGGGGGACACCTGCTCGAAGCGGTCGTGGCGGGCGAGGTCGCGACGACCGATGGTCCGCCGTCCAGCGTCTGCGGTCGCCTCCCGAGCTGCGTCGCCTTCCTTGACCTCGTCGTGGTCGGTGCGCCCCCCGCCGGGCGGCGGGGTCAGGCTTTTCCCGAACCTCC
>JAFDWA010000180.1 GCA_018268735.1 Actinomycetota bacterium
AGCTGCTTGACAACAAGACAGGGACACCCCCCTTACCGATATAGGGGTGCTCAGCGACATCCCTTGTCGCGATCCCGACCACAGATCTCGCCGCCCCGGTACGGTTCGGCGATGGAGGCGAACGCTGCACGCCGGTTGTGGCAGGCCGCGGAGTGCCTGCACGCGGTCACCTACTTCCACCCGGCTGCCCTCGCCGCGCTCGCCGACGCCGGTGCAAAGGGGTTCTGGATGGGCTACTTCGCGGCGCGCATGGCGCCGTTGGGCCCGGTGGGACCGTCGACCGCGACCGCGGTGTGCTGCAACTTCTCCCCGGCGAGAGCGGCGCGGGCGCTGCCCGATGCCTGGACGTTCGTTTCGCCGACCGACGCGCTCGCTGCCCGGGCCACCGGCGCGGCCGCGGCGCTGCGAGGATGCGGCATCTCCGACGGAGCGGCCGCCACCGCGGTCGACGTCCTCGGTCCCGTCGTGTCTGGGTTCGACCCGTCCGGTCGACCTCTCGGGGGCGCGAACCTCGACGTCGCGCTCCCGTCGGATCCCGTGGGCCGGCTGTGGCAGCTGTGCACGACGCTGCGCGAGCACCGCGGCGACGGGCACGTCGCGCTCATCGTCGGCTCGGGTCTCGACGGATGTGAGGTCGATGTGCTCGCGACCGCAGTGGCCGGCATCGACCCTGCGGTCCTCCGCGACTCCAGGGCCTGGACCGGGCAGGAGTGGGACGCGGCGATCAGGCGCCTGGCCATCCAGGGCCTGGTGGACGTCGGCGGCGGTCGCACCGACCACGGCGTGGCGTTGTACGCGGGGCTCGAGGCCCGCACCGACGACTTGGCGGAGCGCTCGTACCGGGGCACGGACATCGAGGTGCTCCGCGAGCTGCTCTGGCCGCTCGCCCGGTCCGTGATGGCAGCGGGCGTGTTGCCGTTCCCGAACCCGATCGGCCTGACCGGCGGTCCGAGCGTCGGGCAGGCCGGTGATTTCTGAGGTCGGGATCGCGACAAGGGATGTCGCTGAGCACCCCTATATCGGTCGTCGTAGTCTGCGGCGCATGGACGACCGCCCTGCTCCCGGTCCCGTTGCGTCGCTGCCGGAGCCCCGCCGCCACGCCGTCGTCCTCGTCGGCCCGAGCGCCGGTGGGTGACCGCGGCGGTCCCCAGCAGATCCCGCGCCCCGAGATCTGGACTCCGGGCCGACCTGCGCCGTGGGCGGACCTCGACCCCGCGGCCCGGCTGATCCTCCCCGAGCGGATCCGGTCGGTGTACCCACCGGAGCGCTCGGGGATCGCCTCGCCGGTGGCGGCCGCTGGTGCGCAGCCCTCGTCGGTGCTGATCCCCATCTACGACCTCGACGGCGAACTGCACGTCGTGCTGACCCGTCGGAGCTGGAACCTCCGTCACCATCGGGGTGAGGTCAGCTTCCCCGGCGGCCGAGCTGACCCTGGTGAGGACCCGGTCACCACTGCGATCCGCGAGGCGCACGAGGAGATCGCTCTCGATCCGGCGATCGTCGAGCCGCTCGGCGAGCTCGACCACCTGACGACCGTGTCCCGTCGGGCGTACATCGTGCCGGTCGTGGCGATGCTCACCGAACCGCCGGAGCTGCATCCGAGCGAGGCAGAGGTCGACCGCGTGCTGCGCGTGTCGCTGGCGGAGTTGACCGCCGAGGGCGTGTACCACGAGGAGCGTTGGGGGGCCGGCCCCATGAGCAGGGCGATCCACTTCTTCGACCTCGACGGCGACACGGTGTGGGGCGCGACTGCGGCGATGCTGCGCCAACTGCTCGCCCGCCTCACCGGCACGGATCCGGGGTCGCTGGTCGACATCGATCCGGCTCGTGGCATCCCGCTGGGGATCCCGGTCCCGGGCCAGACCGACGGCGTCGTCTGACCGCCCCGCTGACTGCCCCGCGAGTGGTTCAGGACGTCGGAGCCCTGGGTGGAGACGTCGTCGACGCGGTCGGTCGCCCGAGCGGGACGTCGGTGGCCTCCTGCGACGCAGGTCTGATAGGTCGGCCAGGTCTGGTCAGACCTGGCCAGATCTGCACGGCAGCGACTACCGTTGCGTCATGGTCGTGAACATCTACGACGCGAAGACCCGCCTGTCGGCGCTGATCGCCCAGGTCGAGCGCACCGGGGAGGAGGTCGTCATCCGTCGCCACAACGTGCCGGTTGCGAAGCTCGTGCCCTTCCGGCCCGTGCTGCCCCCTCGGCGCCTCGGTGGCTGGGGTGAGGTCACCGTGTCCGAGGACTTCGACGTGCTTCCCGACGAGGTGGCCGACGCCTTCGCCGGTCGGCACGCGTGAACCTGCTGGTCGACACGCAGGTCGCCTTGTGGGCGCTGGCGTCACCGGACCGCATCGTCCCGGAGGTGCGCGAGATGCTGCGTGACCCGGCCCGTGCAGCCCACGTGTCGGCCGTGACGGTCTGGGAGGTGGAGATCAAGCGGGCGATCGGCAAGCTCACGGCGCCCGATGGGTTCGCCGGTGAGTGCATCGAGCGTGGGTTCGACCCGCTTCCCATCGACCTCGCCCACGCTGAGCGGGCCGGACGGCTCCCCCCGCACCACGCGGACCCCTTCGACCGGATGCTGATCGCGCAGGCCCTCGAAGAGGATCTGATCCTCGTGTCCGACGATCGGGTGCTTGGCGCCTACGACGTGCGCACCATCCCCGCGTCCCGGTCCTGATCCGGCATCGGACCAGCCAGCCGATCGCCCTCCGGAGTCCGCTCCTCCCCGCTCCGACGGTGTCCGGGTGATCGACGCGTCACATCCAGGGTGCTGTCACATCCAGTAGTTGGGTGCCTCTGCGGTGATGGTGACGTCGTGCGGGTGCGCCTCGCGCAGCCCCGCCGGGCTCATCCGCACGAAGCGCGCGTGTTGCTGCAGGTCGGCGATCGTGTGTGAGCCGCAGTAGCCCATGGCTGAGCGCAGGCCGCCGATCAGCTGGTACAGGATCTTCTCTGCCGGACCCTTGTAGGGCACGCGCCCTTCGACGCCTTCCGGGACGACCTTGTCGGTCGTCTCGACCTCTCCCTGGAAGTAGCGGTCCTTGGAGAAGCTGCGTGCGTTCATCGCACCGAGCGAGCCCATGCCGCGGTACGCCTTGTAGCGCTCGCCCTGGGACAGGACGATCTCGCCAGGCGTCTCGTCCACGCCGGCGAGCAGGCTGCCGACCATGACGACGTCGGCGCCCGCAGCGATCGCCTTGGCGATGTCGCCCGAGTAGCGAACCCCGCCGTCCGCGATGATCCCGACCCCGTGGGCGGCTGCGACCCGGGCGCACTCCTGCACCGCGGTGAGCTGCGGCACCCCGACGCCGGCGACGATGCGGGTCGTGCAGATCGAACCGGGTCCGACGCCGACCTTGACGGCGTCGGCTCCCGCGTCGATCAGCGCCGCGGCCGCGTCGCCGGTCGCGATGTTGCCGGCGACGACGTCGACGTTGAGGTTGGCCTTCACCTTGCGGACCACTTCGAGCACGCCTGCGGAGTGGCCGTGGGCGGTGTCCACGACGAGCAGGTCGACCCCGGCCTCGACGAGCGCCTGGGCTCGCTCCAGCGCGTCGTCGCCCACGCCGACCGCAGCGGCGCAGCGAAGCCGACCCTGCAGGTCCGTCGTGGCATCCGGGTACTGGAGCTTCTTGGTGATGTCCTTGACGGTGATGAGGCCGGTCAGACGTCCTTCGGCGTCCACGACCGGCAGCTTCTCGATGCGGTGACGTCCGAGGATCTCGCGCGCCTCCTCCAGCGTGGTGCCCTGCGGCGCGGTGACGAGGCCCTCGGCGGTCATCGCCTCGTCGACGCGCTTGCGCGGGTCGTCCTCGAAGCGGAGGTCGCGGTTGGTGAGGATGCCGACGAGGCGATGGTCGTCGTCCACGATCGGCACGCCGCTGATGCGGTACTTGGCCATGAGGTCGAGTGCGTCGGCGACGAGGTGGTCGCGCTCGAGGCAGACCGGGTCGACGATCATCCCGGACTCCGATCGCTTGACCTTGTCGACCTCGGTCACCTGATCTTCGATCGACAGGTTTCGGTGGATCACGCCGAGGCCGCCCTGACGTGCGATCGCGATCGCGAGCCGTGCTTCGGTCACCGTGTCCATCGCTGCGGACATGAGTGGGATCGCGAGCGCGATGCTCTCGGTGAGCTGCGTCGAGGTGTCGACCTCGGCGGGGATGACGTCGGATGGGCCGGGGACCAGGCAGACGTCGTCGAAGGTGAGCCCGAGCGAGCCGAATCGGTCGCCGGGGTCGCCGATGGTGGCGGCGAGGTCCGCAGGGGACGGGGTTCCGGCGGCTGGGAGGACGGGGGGAACGTCGGATTGGGGCGCCATGGCGGGATGCTAGTCGGTCCCCGTCACGAGACGGGTCGGCGCTGCGGGTTCGTGCGAAGCGCGCCGGACGACGACGGGTAGCGTGACGGCGTGGATCGTCGCCGTCGGATCGTCGTGGTCGGAGCAGGCTTCGGCGGCTTGGAGCTCGTGAAGGACCTCGCGGCGGTGCCCGTCGACGTGGTCGTCGTCGACGCGAACAACTTCCACACCTTCCAGCCGCTGCTGTACCAGGTCGCGACGGCAGGTCTCGACAGCGACGACATCGCGGCACCGGTCCGTGG
>JAFDWA010000181.1 GCA_018268735.1 Actinomycetota bacterium
ATCAGGCGTCGACGGTGCGGCGCTGCTTGGCGAAGAGCCGGTACCCGCGGTTGCGCGCCTCGGCGAGGGTGTCGGGGCCGAAGCAGAGGAAGGTCTCGGCCTCGAGGAGATCCTCGATCAGGTGCTCGTCCTCCGGGCCGATCGCGTCGAGGTCATAGACCACCTCGGTGCGCTTGCCACCGAGGTACTGGTGGTGTTCGAACTTGCCGGGACGGTCCATGGGCCCATCGTAGGGTGACGCCCTACCGGGACCGGAACCGACAGCGGTCAGACCTCGGGGTCGGGGCGGGACGCGTCGTCAGCCGCGACGTCCAGTTCGTCCGGTCCGGTGACCCGCGGGCCGATCGCCCCGATCGCCTCGTAGTAGCGCTCTTCTGCGTCGAGCACCGTCACGACGTCCGCGTCAGCGATCTCGACACCGAGCTCCTCGAGCCGCCCCAGCACCCAGGCGACCGGCTCGTCGTCTGGAACGACGACGAGGCCCGCGCCGATGTCGTCGGCAGCCTTCTCCGACGCGACGCCCTTGGACTCGAGGTAGTCGCAGTGCGCGAGGAGCACTGCGCGGACGTCGTCGTAGCTGAGCTCCGCGGTCAGCTCGTCGGGCAGTCGGTCTGCCACGAAGTCGACGGCCTCGTCGATGTCGTACACGCTTCGACGCGGGCGCGCCGCGAGGTTGCCGGTCACGCCTCCGATCGTCACCGCAGCGATGACGAAGCAGACGACGGCCGCGAGCAGTACCCAGATCCACATCGACCGCATTCTCCACCGAGTCGGCCCCGGAGCCCGAACTCGCCACGTCTCGCGTCGAATGCGACGGCGAGACGTGCCGGGTACGGGAGGGTCGGGCCGGAGCCCGGGTCAGATGCCGATGCGCTGTGCGAGCAGCTCGCGGTGGTACGTCGGATCCCCGAACAGGAGCTCGGAGCTCTTGGCCCGCTTGAAGTACAGGTGCGCCGGGTGCTCCCAGGTGAAGCCGATGCCGCCGTGGATCTGGATGTTCTCCGCCGCGGCGTGGAAGTAGGCCTCAGAGCAGTAGGCCTTGGCGAGCGACGCGACCGACGGCAGCTCGTCGTTGAGCTCCGAGGCGCACCACCCGGCGTAGTAGGCAGCGGACTTGGCGGACTCGACCTCGAGCAGCATGTCGGCGCACTTGTGCTTGATGGCCTGGAAGGAGCCGATCGGCCGACCGAACTGCACTCGGTCCTTGGCGTACTGCACCGCGGCCTCGAGGACCTCCTGGGAGCCGCCGACCTGCTCCGCGGCGAGCGCCACCGCGGCCAGGTCGAGGACCCGCGACAGCACGTCCCAGCCGCCTCCGTCGGTGCCGATGAGCACCCCGGGGACCGCGGCGTACTCGAGCCGGGCCTGCTTGCGGGTCTGGTCCATGGTGGACAGCGCGGTGCGGGTGAGCCCGGGTGCGTCGCCGGCGACGGCGAAGAGGCTGATGCCGGCATCGGTGCGGGCGGCGGTGATGACGAGATCCGCGGTGTGGCCGTCGAGCACGTACAGCTTCTCGCCGTCGATCTTCCAACCGTCGCCGTCGGGCGTCGCCGTGGCCGTGACCGCGGACTCGTCCCAACGTCCGTTCGGCTCGGTGTAGGCGAGGGTGGCGACGGTCTCGCCCGAGGCGATGCCCGGCAGGTAGGTCTGCTTGGCCGACTCGTCACCGGAGTGGATCAACGTCTGGCCGGCGAGCACGACGGTCGAGAAGTACGGAGCGCACAGCAGGCGGCGACCCATCTCCTCGAGCACCACGATGAGCTCGACGAAGCTGAACCCGGATCCGCCGTACTCCTCGGGGATGACGAGGCCCTGCAGCCCCATCTGCTCGGCCATCTGGGTCCACACCGCGGTGTCGTAGCCGGACTCGGTGTCCATCAGCTCACGAACCGCGGTCTCGTCGGACTTGGCGTTGAGGAAGTCCCGGACGACCTTGCGGAGCTCTTCCTGCTCCTCGCTGAAGGCGAAGTTCACGTTGTGTTCCCCCTGGGGTGCTCGGCGGCGCGGCGTCCGGGTCCCGGACGTCGGCAACGTTGTAGCCAACCCGTCGACCCACTGCGAGCCGATCGGTGTCCACACGTGTACACACATGGGGCGCCACCGGTATCGTCGTGCCACATGGACCAGATCGGCATCCGCCGGCTTCGAGCCGAGGTCGCCGCGCAGGTGCGCCGCGCAGGTGCCGGCGAACGCGTGGTGATCACCGTGGACGGCCGCCCGATCGCGCAGCTCGGCCCGATCGAGGCGCCGGCCGGATCGCACACGATCGGCGACCTCGCCGCCCAGGGTCGGATCCTCCTCGCCCGTCGCGGCGACCGACCGCCGCCGGAGATGTCACTCCCCCTCTGGGCCGGGACGCGCATCGACCAGCTCGTCCGCGAGGTCCGAGGCCGGTAGGGCGGCATCGGCCGGTGACGCTCGCGCTCGACACGACGGCCCTGCTGTCGCGGTTCCTCGAAGGACCGACGCGGGCGACCGTCCTCGGGGCGATGGCCGCCGACCACGAGTGGTGCGCGAGCGCGCTTGCGCTGTCCGAGGCGCTGATGCTCGTCGACCGCCTCGGCGACGACCCCGGCCGCACCGACGCACTCCGCCGGGCGATGCGCGACGACTGGGAGCGCATCCACGTGGTGCCCGTCGATCAGCTGTGCCTCGATCGAGCGGCCGAGATCGGACGGACCCAGCCGGTCCGCACCGTCGACGCCATCCACCTCGCCGCTGCGGACCGCTTGCCCCGGCCGACGACCTACCTGACGTTCGACCCGGCGCAGATCCCCGTCGCGCTCGCCCTCGGCTACGAGGTGCTCAGCCAGACCTCACCCTGAGCATGGGTCCAGCGCGCGGCCGCGGCAGCGACCGGCGACGTGCACCCCGACACGACAGAACCCGCGAACTTGGGCACCAACGACCACCCAATGGTCGTTCGTGCCCGACAACGGCTCGGGATCCGCTGCGCCACCACGAGCTCAGCCACGACGCCGCACCGGCTCAGCGACGACGCCGCACCGGCCCGGGCGCGAGACTCGCCGAATGAGCGAACGCGCCGACACGCTGCACCTCGCCGACACCGACTTCGAGATCCACAAGATCGTCGTGGGTCCGATGGACAACAACGTCTTCGTGCTGCGATGCCGACGCACCGGCGACGCTGTGCTGATCGACGCCGCGAACGAGCACGAACGGTTGCTCGACCTGGCGAAGGCGCTCGGCGTGCGCAGGGTGATCGAGACCCATGGTCACTGGGACCACATCCAGGCGATCCCGGAGATGCGTGACGCCGGATACTCGGTGTCGGTGACCACCGAGGATGCGGGGATGCTGCCGAGCTACGACGAGATCCTCGGCGACGACGAAATCATCGCCGTCGGCGACCTGCGTCTCCGCACGATCCAGACGCCGGGCCACACGCCCGGTTCGATCTGCTTCCGGATCGAGGACAAGCCGGTGCTGTTCAGCGGCGACACGCTCTTCCCCGGAGGGCCCGGCGCCACGTCGTTCGAGGGCGGGGACTTCCCGACGATCATCGGATCGATCGAGGATCGCCTGTTCGCCCCCCTGGGACCCGAAACGATCGTGCTGCCCGGCCACGGCGACGACACGACGATCGGCGCGGAGTCCCCCCACCTCACCGAATGGGTGGAGCGGGGCTACTGAGCGAAGCGAAGCAGCCCCGTCCGTTGAGGGCGGCCTTGCTACCATCACATCCGGCTCCAGGAGAGGAAGCGATGAGCCGACGAACATCCACCCGGAGCGCATCGGGTTCGGTCGCAGTCGCTGCGGCGATCGTGGCTGCCACGGTGGCGCTGCTCCTGCCTGGTTGCAGCCAACCACGGTCGGTCGACGCGTTCTGCGGCACGTTCGAGTCGCAGGCGAAGGACCTGGTGTCGAAGTACAGCGGGCGGTTGAGCTCCCTCGACTACCAGAACAACCCCCTGAAGACCCTGCTGGTCGGAGCGGGAAGCGCGATCGAGGCACAGGGCGACCTCGCCGTGCTGTTCGACCATCTCGACGCCGTCGCTCCTGATGAGATCGAACCCGAGGTCGCCGCGGTGCGCGACATGTACAAGCGGCAGCTCGACACGGCTGAGAAGGCTGCGGGCGACCCGATCGGCGCCCTCGCAGGAGGGCTCGTATCGGCGGTCAGCTCGATGGGATCGTACGAGAAGGTGCAGAAGTTCATCACAGCGAACTGCGACACGTCGTTCCTGACCCAGCATTGATCGCCACGTCGGTGACCATGATGCGCTCGTGACCGACTCGGTTCGGATCTCGATCCTCGGTGGATCGATCGTGCACCTGCTCCCCGAAGGAGCCGTGCGCGTCGGGCGGGCCGACGACTGCGACCTCGTCGTGGCCGACCCGCACGTGTCGCGCCAGCACGTCTGGATCGGCTGGCACCAGGGCGTGGCGTGGCTGGCCGACACCTCCTCCACCGGACTGTTCGGACTGGACGGCAACCGGATCGAGGCAGGTCCGATCCTCGGGCCGACGAGGATCCGTCTCGGGACACCCGACGGACCGCTGCTGGAGCTC
>JAFDWA010000182.1 GCA_018268735.1 Actinomycetota bacterium
TCTCGAGGCCCAGCTCGCAGAGGTTTCATCGCTGCAGCCCGAGCCGGCGCGGCGCAGCGCCCGGCGCCTCGTGCTGACCGGACTGTGCCTCGCGACCGCAGAGGCACCTTCCCCGCGATCGGAGCGCAGCGGAGGGTCCCGGCCTTCTCGTGAGCACCGCGAGGTCTCGGGCCGGCGGCCGTCGGCGCGCTTCGACGAGATCGAACGGCTGATGGCGGAGTTCCGATCCGGGACGTGAACGTCCATGGTCGACCGCGCGGTCGTGGCTGCCCAGCCATGATGGCGTCGTGAGCGGACACCTCGCACCGATGCCGGACCGGTCCCCGGTCCCGCAGGACGTCCGGCTCGACGGTCGCACCGTCGTCGTGACCGGGGCCGCCAACGGGATCGGTCGGGCGACGGCGATCGCTGCTGTCGGCTTCGGGGCCGCGGTCGCGGTGTGCGACCGCGACGAGGAGGGCCTCGCGTCGCTCGTCGACCGGCTCGTCGCCGCCGGTGTGCTCGAGGACCCCTCCTCGATGGTCGTCGGCTGCCTGGACGTGCGCGACGTCGGATCCGTCGGTCGCTTCGCTGCCGAGGTCGCTGAGCGCCACGGCGCGGTGCACGGCCTCGTGAACAACGCCGGTGGGACCTACCGGGCGGCGTTCGTCGACTCCACGTCGAAGGGCGACGCGGCGCTCGTCGACGAGAACTTCGGCAGCGTCGTCGCGGCCACCAGGGCCTTCCTCCCTTCGATGCCCGCGGGTGCGTCGATCGTCAACGTGACCTCGAGCGAGGCGTTCCAGGCGGCTCCGGGGTTCGCGGTGTACGCCGCGATGAAGGCGGCGGTGGATAACCTGACGAAGACCCTCGCACTCGAGTTGGGTCAGAAGGGGATCCGCGTCAACAGCGTCGCACCCGACGGGATCCCGACCCGCGGCGATGCGGGGCTCGCGGCGGCGGTCCGATCCGGGTCCGCGTACCGGCCGCCGCCGCAGCCGCCGATCGGTCGCTTCGCTGCCCCGGAGGAGTGCGCGTCGGTGATCGTGTTCCTGCTCGGCGACCTGGCCGGCTTCGTGACGGGATCGTGCGTGCACGTCGACGGTGGCCTCCACGCCGCTGGCGGCTGGCACCGCACCCCTCCCGGAACATAGGGGTCGCTTTCGACAGAACGTGTCGATTCCGCGCCCCAGAATCAGCGGGCTCGGGTGCCAGACTCGCCCGATGCTCCGGTTGGCCCTCCGATCGGCCAGGGTCCACTGGCGTCGCTTCGTGCTCACCGCCACCGCTGTCGTCGTGGGCGTGGCGTTCGTGGTGGCAGCGTTCGTGCTCACCGACAGCCTCTCGGCGTCGATCCGGAACCTCCTGCGTGACGCCGCGGGTCGGTCTGACTTCGTCGTCCGGGCGGCGACCGGCTCCCACGGCGGCCCAGGTGGTGTCTTCGGCGGCTCGAAGACCGGCGTGCCGCAGGACCTCATTGCGCAGCTCGCTGCGGTCGACGGCGTCGCTGCGGTCGACGGCGTCGTGTCCGGACCGGGGGAGCTCCTCGACAAGGCCGGCCGCTCCGGGGCCTTCGACTTCACGCTGATCAGCAACTGGCCCTCGGACCCGTCGATGTTCGGAGTCGAGCTCCGCAGCGGGTCCGCACCGTCGGGTCCCCGGGACGTGGTCGTCGACGCCGACACGGCCGAGCGGCGAGGCCTCGTCGTCGGGGAGCGCGTCCGCGTCGCGACCCGGCGCGGCATCGTCGATGCGACCGTCACCGGCATCGCTCGGCAGCGGGCGTCAGGACTGGTGTCGGCGGCACCGGTGCTGGCGTTCTCCGCAGCGCGGGCAGCGGAGCTCGTCGGCGTGCCGGGGTGGGTGAGCGTCGTGAACGTGCGGCTCGCGCCGGGTGCCGACGCACCCGAGGTCCAGCGCGAGCTCGCCCGCGTCGGCGGGCCGGAGGTGTCGGTCGCGAGCACGCAGGCCCTGATCGGAGCGGCGCAGGCCGACGTCGCGGAGCAGCTCGACACCTTCGTCGGCCTGCTCCTCGGCTTCGCCGGGGTCACGCTGTTCGTGAGCGCGTTCCTGATCTGGAACACGTTCACGATCGTCGTCGCGCAGCGCACCCGCGAGCTGGCCCTCCTGCGTGCGGTGGGTGCCTCGCGGCGACAGGTCGCCGCTGCAGTGCTCGGGGAGGGGTTGGTCGTCGGGGTCGTCGCCTCCGCGGTCGGTGTCGGCGTGGGTGTGCTGCTCGGTGTCGGGCTGCAGCGGCTCGTCGCGGCGCTCGGCGTGTCGATCCCGCTCGACGACACGGTGTTCCAGGCGCGCACGGCGACGCTCGGCGTCCTCGTCGGACTCGGTGTGACGCTGGTGTCGGTGCTCGGTCCGGCGCGGCGGGCGACGACGGTGGCGCCGGTCGCTGCGATCGCCGCGATCGATGCCACTCCGGGCCGGCGGACGCTCGGTCGACCCGTGGTCGGCACCGTCGTGCTGATCCTCGGAGTGCTCGTCGGTGCGCGGGCGATCGTCGACGCCAGCGAGCCGGCCGACGCCCGGGTCCGGACCGTCGCGCTCGGTGCCCTTGCGGTGTTCCTCGGCGTCGCCGGCGTCGCACGGTTCCTGGCCGGGCCGGTGGTCGGCGTGATCGCCGCGCCCCTCCGCCGCCTCGGCGTGGCCGGTCGGATCGCCTCGCGCAACGCGGTGCGCAACCCGAGGCGCACCGCGTCGACCGCTTCCGCTCTCATGATCGGACTCGCGCTCGTCGCGACGACCTCGGTCGTCGGGGAGTCGGTCCGTTCCGCCATCCGCGGCGGTCTGACCCGTTCGATCCACGCGACGGTCGTGGTCGACTCCGGATCGGTGGCACCGTTCGACGAGCCCACCCTGGGGAGCATCGCGTCGAGCGCTGGAGTCGCCGATGCCGAGCCGATGTACGTGGCGCGGTCCGACACCGTCGAGGGACCGGGGCGGATCGTGATGACGACCGGGGACCTCGCACGGCTCACCCGGGTGGTCGACCCGGAGCTCGTGTCGGGACGGCTCCCGCGCAGCGCCGAGGAGGTCGCCGTGAACCGCCGGTGGGCGACCGACAAGGGCATCGGGATGGGCGACTCCATCACGATCCGCGGCGGCGACGTGACCCGCTCGCTGCATGTCGTCGGCGTGTACCAGCGGCGCGAGCTCTACGACGACACGATCGTGGAGCCGGCAGCGCTCGACGGCCTCCTCGGTGTCGAGCCGGTCGCCCGACTGGTCTTCGTCCGCACCGCCACCGGGTCCTCACCGGCGTCGGTGGCTTCGGAGCTGTCGCGGGTGGTCGCCGGCACGCCGAACTCGTCGGCGAGGGTGACCGACGACTTCGTCGTCGCCCGGACCGGCTCCGTCGGCATCATCATCAGCATCGTGGACGTGCTGCTGCTGTTCGCAGTGCTGGTCGCCGCGTTGGGCATCGCGAACACGCTGGCGCTGTCGGTCATCGAGCGGACCAGGGAGCTGGGGCTGCTGCGCGCCGTGGGGATGTCCCGTCGACAGCTTCGTCGAGTGGTTCGCCTCGAAGGCGTCCTCATCGGTGCCTTCGGTGGGGTGCTCGGGTTGGTCGTCGGGGTGGGATTCGGTGCGGCGCTCGTGTCGGTGCTGCCCGCAGAGAACGCCGAGCTGACCTTCCCCGTGCCACGCCTGGTCGTGATCGTCATCGGCGCAGCGCTGCTCGGGGTCCTGGCATCGACGCTGCCGGCCCGTCGGGCCGGCCGACTGGACGTGCTGAGCGCGATCGCCGAGGAGTGAGCCGGCCGGTCGCAACTCGCGCTGGTCTCGCCACGCCGGGCCGGGCCGACCGACGGACCGCTTCGCCGAGCCGTTCAGCCGCGCCGGGCGGCCCAGTGCCGGCGGGTCGTGGGCTGCGGGTCGTCGGTGAGCGCCCGCGACGTGTCGAACAGCACGACCGGGCGGCTCTGGTCCTCGACGGCGATCGTGGGCCAGGTGTCGATCCCGTCGACCGTCGGTGCCCCCGTCGCAGCGAACGACACCCACGCCCGGTGCATCGCGACCGACAGGTCGGTCGGGGCATCGGAGCCGACGAGCACGTGGAGGCGGTGGTCGGTCACCATCTCGAACACGAACGGGATCTCGACCGCGTGCGCCGCACCGATCATCCCGCCCCAGGCAGGGCTCTTCCAGTCGAAGCGGTACTGACGTGCCGGGGCGTGCGCCGCCTGCGCGTCGACGAGCTCGGTCGTCGGGATTCGGAACACCACGTCGGTGAGCACAGCGCTCTCGATCTCCGCCGGCGTGGCATCCGGATGGTCGGCGCGGTAGACGTCGAGCGTCGCGTCCGCATCGTCGGTGACGAGCGCCAGTCGTGCCCGCAGCGTCGCCTCGTCGTGGACCGGTGTCGGCATCATCATCGCGAAGAGCTTCCACTCCTCGAGGTTCGTGCCGGCGATCAGGTCGACGCCGCTCGCCGAGCCCGCAGCCACCGCCGCGAGCGGGTCGCCGGGGACCACGACGCCGTCGGCGACCGGGGTGAACGACAGGAACGAGATCGGGTTGCCGGTGCGGCTGA
>JAFDWA010000183.1 GCA_018268735.1 Actinomycetota bacterium
ATGCCCGAGAGCCGCAGCGCGGGCAGCGCCACGACGCCGCCGACCACGGCGCACAGCACCACCGCGATCGCGACACCGATCGGCGATCCGGTCGCTCCCCACGTCGCCATCGCGAGCGCGCCGATCCCGGTGAAGGTCATCTGCGCGAGGGAGATCTGGCCCGCATATCCGGTGAGCGGGACGAGCGACAGCGTGATCAGGGCGAACCCGAACCCCTTCTGCACGAGGTTGAGGTCGGGAGCCGACAGCAGCGCGCCGACGGCCGCCGCGACCACGACGAGCGCGATGCCGCCCCAGATCGCGGTCGACTGCGATGCCGGGCGGGCCGGAGCGCGGGAGCGGTCGATGCTGTGGGCACGGAGCCGGGCCTCGGGTTGCACGAGGATGACGACGAACAGCATCACCGCGGGGATCGCCGTGCGGATGTTCTGGAGGCTGACCGGTCCCAGCGCCGTCGACGCGTTGACGTAGCCGGTTGCATAGGACTCCGCGAGCCCCAGGATGACTGCGCCGAGGAACGCCCCGGGCAGCGACCGCAGGCGGCCGACCACCGCGACTGCGTAGGCGTTGATCACGAGCAGCGTCAGGGTGATGGCGCTGAGGGTCTGCTCCGACGCGATGAGCACGCCCGAGACCGCAGCGAGGCCGGCGCCGAGCGCCCAGGCGAGCATCGCGGTCCGACCGGGTCGGCCACCGTTGAGGCGCAGCAGATCCCGGTCGTCGACGATCGCCCGCATCGCGACGCCGAGCCGGGTGCGGCGCAGCACGAGCCGCAGCCCGATCGCGACGCCGATCGCGATCGCCATGGTCAGGATCCGCGAGTAGGGCACGGCCACACCGGCGACCTCGACCGTCTTTCCGGCGAAGAACGGCGGCACGGGCCGCGCCACGTCCGGGGGCCAGATCACGTTCGCGATGCCGAGCAGCGCCACCATGAGGCTGACCGTGACGACGATCTTCACGACCTCCGACGCGCCCTCGATCCCGCGCATGATCCCACGCTCGACCGCCGCGCCGAACAGCGGCGCCATCACGAACACGACGAGGATCACCGAGGGCACCACCGGCACGCCCCAGCCCTGGTTGACCTGCCAGTACGCGAATGCGGCCAGCATGCCGAATGCGCCGTGTGCGAAGTTGAAGATCCCCGAGGTCGTGTAGGTGACCACGAGGCCGGACGCCGCGATCGCGTAGATCGCGGCAGTCGACAGCCCGGCGATCGTGAACGTGAGGAACTTGTCCACCTCAGATCGCTCCGACTCGTCGCGAACCCATCGGAGGCCTCACGGCATCAGATCGGTCGACTGGGGTCGACCGCGGCCGCGCTGAAGTCGCCGGGGACCGTGGCGATGCTGTCGGGAGGGCAGTGGAAGCCGGCGCCGTCGTCGTTCTTGCCCCCGATCTCGGGGTACAGCCGGGTGAACTTGCCGTCCTTGACGACCATCAGCATCCCGCACTCCGGCGGGGTGGTGTGGCCCGGCGTCGTCGGCACGTGCGTGCCCCCACCGGTCCAGTCCTTCTGCGCCGCCGCCTGCTGGAGCACGCACGTCCGGTCGATGACGCCCTTGTTCTTCTCGCCACAGGCCTTCGCGGCAGTCGCGAACAGCAACCAGGCAGAGGTGCTCTGCAGGCCGAGCGCGGCCTGCTTGCCACCCGGGACGTACTTCTCCAGGTTCTTCTGGTACTGCTCGATCGCAGGCCACTTCGCAGCCTCCTCGAGCGGGTGCACCGCGAGCCGCAGCACCGTTCCCTGCGCCGCTGCCGGACCGGCCGAGAAGAGGATCGGGTCGTAGTTGTTCGTCTCGCTGAGCACGACGCCCTTCCAGCCCTGCTCCTTGAGCTTGGCCAGCAGGCTCGACGCGTTGGACGGCTCACCGATCCAGTAGACGGAGGTGGCGCCGCTGTCGATCACCTTCTGGGCCAACGGCGTCCAGTCGGCCATCCCCGTCGGCGGGTACACGAGCGGCGAGAGCTGCTCGATGCCGCCGACGGCCTTGACCGCTGCGTTGAACTGCTGGTGGACGGTCTGGAGCGCCGGGAGGTCGCCGACGACCGCGATGTTCTTCTTGGACTCCTGCGGATACTGGGACTTGAAGTCCATGATCCACTGCTCGGGTTCCTTGTTCTGCGGGTTCGGGATCGGCTGGACCTGGCCGTTGGACATGCCCTTCTCGACGGAGACGGCGAACGCCGGGATGTCGATGAGCTTGCACTTGTGGAAGTCGGACCCGTCCTTGCCGGAGAACTCCATCTGGTCCTGGACGTAGCCGCCGCCCACCATGGCGAACACGCCGGTGCACGCACGCGACATGGCGGCCTCCACCTGGAACAGCTTCCCGTCGAGGTCGACGAGCTCGATCTGCAGGCCGCCGATGCCGCCCTGCGCGTTGCACCAGCCGGCGAACGCCTGGGACGCGTCCCACAGCTCCTTGTTCAGCCCCGGCCGGATCTCGGCACCCCGGTCGTTCGCCACGCCGAGGTAGAGCTTGTCCGCGCCGGTGCCGGCCTCGTCGGCCTTGACCTTGAAGTCGCCCTTGCCGCACGGGGTCGGGAGATCACCCCACTCCGACGACGTCGAGGTCGCCTTGGCCGTCGTGCTCGATCCGCCGCCCTCCGACTGGTCCTTGGACCCGCCAGAGGCACCGCACGCGCCGGCGATCACCGCGATGGTCGTGACGACGATCACGGCGAGTGTCCTGCGGCTGTTCATTCGGTCCCCCTGTGGACTCTTGAGCTTGTGGCTGTCGCCGTGTCGGCCGTCACGCGTGAGGTTCTACCAGATGACGCCGGGCGCATGACGCCCGTCACCACGCATCCAGGGGCGGGAGCGTTGCCGTCCCGACCGACCCTCTGCAACGATGGCCGCAAAATCTGACTGACCGTCAGAAGGCACGTCAAACCACCCGGACCGCCTCGTCGCTGCGGCCGCCTTCGATCCAGGGAGCCTCGAGTGGACCTCGTCATCCGCAACGCCACGATCATCGACGGGACCGGCCGGCCGGGCCGGACGGGCGACGTCGTCGTTGCCGACGGTCGGATCGTCGCCGTCACCGACGCCGGTGCGGCACCGACGGGGGCGACGGCCGAGGTCGACGCGACCGGTCTCGTGCTGTGCCCGGGCTTCGTCGACCCGCACACGCACTACGACGCACAGCTGCTGTGGGACCCGACTGCGTCGCCGTCGAGCGTGCACGGCGTCACCACGGTGATCGCCGGCAACTGCGGGTTCACCCTGGCACCGCTCGCGCCCGGCGACGCCGACTACACGCGCCGCATGATGGCCAAGGTCGAGGGCATGCCGCTCGCAGCACTCGAGGAAGGCGTCGAGTGGAGCTGGTCGACCTTCGAGGAGTACCTCGGTCGCCTCGAGCGGAACCTCTCGGTCAACGCCGGCTTCCTCGTCGGGCACTGCGCGCTGCGCCGCCGGGTGATGGGCACCGACGCGGTGGGCCACCAACCGAGCGACGCGCAGATGCAGGAGATGGAGGACCTCCTCGCCGAGTGCCTCCGCGCCGGCGGACTCGGCTTGTCCACGACCAGGGCCCGCACCCACTCCGACGGCGACGGCGAACCGGTCGCGTCCCGATGGGCGGAGGAGCCGGAGCTGCTCGCGCTCGCCGGTGTGGTGTCCCGCCACGAGGGCACGACGCTGGAGTTCGCCTCCGACGGCTGCCTCGACGGCTTCGACGACGAAGAGGTGCAGTTCATGATCCGGTTCTCCAAGGCCGGCGACCGGCCCTTGAACTGGAACGTGCTGACCGTCGACTCCCACGCACCGGAGCGCTACCGCAACCAGCTCGCGGCGATGGACACCGCTGCGGCCGCCGGTGCCAGGGTCGTTGCGCTCACGATGCCGGTGATCGTCGGCATGAACATGAGCTTCCTCAACTACTGCGCGCTGAACATGATGCCGGACTGGGGTCAGATCCTCGGGCTGCCGGTGCCGGAACGGATCGAGAAGCTCTCGGACCCCGCCACCCGACGGTTCATGGAGGAGCGAGCAGCGTCGCCCGAGGTCGGCGTCTTCGGTCGGTTGACCGGGTGGGCCACCTACGTCATCGGCGACACGTTCGCCGAGCAGAACCGGGACCTCACCGGACGTCGGGTCGGCGACATCGCCGCGGAGCGCGGGTCGACGCCGTTCGACACGCTCCTCGACATCGTGATCGCCGACGACCTCCGCACGGTGCTCTGGCCCGGAGCGACCGACGCGGATCCGGAGTCCTGGGAGCTGCGCCGACTGGCGTGGCAGCACCCGTCGGTGATGCTCGGCGGCTCCGACGCGGGCGCGCACCTCGACCGCATGCAGGGGGCCAACTACCCCACCCGGTTCATCGCCGACTGCATCCGTGGCCGCAAGCTGACCTCGGTCGAGGACGCCGTGCGGATGATGACGACGGTGCCTGCCGAGCTCTTCGGGCTGCGCGACCGCGGCGTGATCCGAGAGGGGGCCCACGCGGACCTCGTCCTGTTCGACCCCGAGACGGTCGATTCGGAGATGCTCTCGCTGGTCGACG
>JAFDWA010000184.1 GCA_018268735.1 Actinomycetota bacterium
ATCTCGAGCGCCCGGTCGACGAGGTCTTCTGTGAGGTGGTAGCCGTCGGCGGGTCCGGCGGGCGGGTCGACGTGGTGGTTGTCGACGGTCAGCTGCGGGTGGAACTGGTCGGTCTCGCCGTCGAGGAACCCGTAGAACCGGTCGAAGCCGCGGCCGAGCGGCCACTGGTCGAACGGGCCGGCTGCCGAGCACTCCTCCATCGGGGCGAGGTGCCACTTGCCGATGGCGAAGGTCGCCCATCCGGCGTCGGAGAGCACCTCCGCCATGGTCGCGGTGTGCGTCGAGACGTGGCCGAGCATGTGGGGGAAGCCGGTGCGGAAGTTGGACAGGCCGCGCATGCCGGCGACGTGGTGGCTGCGCCCGGTGAGCAGGGCGGCGCGGGTCGGCGAGCACAGCGGTGTCACGTGGAAGTTCGTGAACTGCACGCCGTCGGCCGCGAGCGCGTCGATGTGGGGGGTGTCGATGTCGGAGCCGAAGCAGCCGAGCTGCGCGAAGCCGGTGTCGTCGAGGAGGATCACCAGCACGTCGGGGGCGTCGGGGCCGGGATCCGGTGGCGGGTCGAAGTACGGGGTGGACTCGGCGAGCGTCGGACCGATCGTGCCTTCGAAGCGCTCTGCCCGCATCTGACCCCCCGGTCCTCGGGACCGAGGGGTCCCACCCGATGATGTGAGAGGGATACTCTCAGAACCGGTGGCACGCGTCCAGCACCCCCGGAGTCCGGCGTCGTCGGCATCCCCGCCGTCCGCTCCGTCCCCGGTGGCAGGCGACGGGCGGGTCGCCCGTCGCCTGCGTGGTCGGGCCGCCGCGATCGACGCCGTGCTCGAGCTGTTCGACGGGGGCGACCTGCGGCCGTCGAGCGATGTGGTGTGCGAGCGCGCCGGGATCTCGCCGGCGTCGTTGTTCCGCTACTTCGACGGACTGGCGGATCTGTACCTCGCTGCGTTCGAGGAGCAGGTCGCGCGAGCCGCAGCCCTGGCACGCATCGACGACGTCGAGCACCTCGGCCTCGACGAGCGGATCGCCCGGTTCGTCGCCGGTCGGATCGACGTCTACCGCTCGGTCGCCGGCGTCGGCAGGATGGCCCGGGCTCGCGCGATCGAGGACCGGGGTGTGGCGCGGACGCTCGCTACGGCACGGCGGCGGTGGCTGGACCAGGTGGGGGTGGTGTTCGCCCCCGAGCTGCGGAGCCGTGCCGACGCCGTCACCGTCGCAGCGGTGCTGGACGCGGTTGCGTCGTTCGAAGCGTGGGATCTCCTCGTCGAAGGCCGTGGGTTGGCCCGCAGGACCGTCGAGGAGAGCTGGGCGATCGCGCTCCGGGCGATCCTCACGCCGGTGGGATCAGGTTCCCCGGGTTCATGATGCCGGCCGGGTCCACGGCCCGCTTGAGGGTGCGCAGGAGATCGATGCCGGCGGCCCCGAGGTCGTGGTGCAGGTACGGCACCCGCAGACGTCCCGATCCGTGGTGGTGCGCGATCCCGCCGCCGTTCGCAGCGGTCGCCTCCATCGTCCGGTGCCAGCACTCGAAGTAGCGGGCCTCCATCTCCTCCGGCTCGGCCAACACCGCGAACGAGAAGTACAGGTTGATGCCCGAGCGGTACACGTGCGAGCTGTGCGCCGAGGCGTTCACGATCCCGGGGACCTCGCCGAGCGAGGCGAGGACGGCGTCGTAGACGGCGTCGATCCGCGACCAGGGCGCGGAGATCTCGATGGTGTCGACGACCGCTCCCATCTCGAAGAAGTCCGACCACGTCGGCACGTGGTTGCGCTTGGTCAGCCACTCCTCGGTCACCGACGCGTCCATCGGGGTGAGCCCGGACGCGGTCGCGATGCGCGTGACGTCGCCGACCTCGGCCTCGACGCGGACGGCGGGGCCCTCGTGCACCATCAGCAGCGCCCCCGAGGTGTCGACGACGTGGTCGGGGAAGTTGCGGCGCACCTCGGAGTGGTCGTAGAGGCGCATGACCGGTGGGCGCCAGTCCGCACCGATGATGCGGCGCTGCGCTTCGATGCCCGTCGGCATGTCCGGAGCGGCGAACGCGGTGCAGCGGCGGACCTCCGGCTGTCGACGCAGCGAGAAGGTGACACCGGTGACGACCCCCATCGTGCCCTCGGCGCCCATGACGACGTGGCGGAGATCCGGTCCGGCGGCTGCACGGGGGGCGGTGCCGAGGTGGACGAGGTCACCGTTCGGAAGCACCGCCTCGATCGAGTAGACGAGGTCCTCGATGTTGCCGTAGGCGGTCGAGAACTGACCTGATGCCCGCGTCGAGACCCACCCGCCGACGCTGCTCACCGCGATCGACTGAGGCCAGTGCCCGATGGTGAGCCCACGTGCAGCGACCTCCTCCTCGGCTTCGAGGCCGTTCTTGCCCGCATCGAAGGTGGCGAGGAGGTCGTGCTCGTCGATGCGCCGGGTGCGGGTCATCGTCGACAGGTCGAGGAGCACCACGTCGTCGTTCGGGAGGACCCCGCCGCACACGCCGCTGCCCAGCCCGAAGGGCATCACTGCGATGCGCTGGCGTGACGCGTAGCGCAGCAGCTCCTGCACCTGCTCCGGCGCGGTGGGGCGCACGACGCAGCCGGGCTCGCCCATCGGCTCGCCGCGCCACTCACGCAGGTGGCTCGCAGCCCAGTAGTCGTGGCGACGCGTGGCGAGCAGGTCGGCGTCGGTGCGGACGAGCTCGTCGCCGAGCAGGTCGCGGAGGGCGTCGATCGTCGTGTCGAGCACGTGGGAGCTCCTGTGTGGTCGGTGTCGGGTCGGTCGGCCGGTCAGTCGGTCGCGCTCAGAGCGTCGCGCCAGTGAGGCAGGCCATCGAGTCGTGGTGGATCCGCTCGACCGCGGCGATCTCCGCGGTGCGGCGTTCCGGTGACCAGCCGAGCAGCTCCGCCATCTCGGTGCCGGCGACGTCGAGTCCTGCGCCGAGCGGCTCCAGGGTGAACCACGCCCGGGCACATCGGCGGATCCAGGCGTCCTCGAGTCGGAGGGCACCTTCGGTGCGCACGGCGTGACGCACCTCCGATGCGATCAGCGCGGTCGGGTCCCGAGGGTCGTCGGCGTCCGCCACGATCGCAGCGGCCTCGGCCCCCCACAGCTGGACCAGGCGGTGCGCCTCGGAGCCGACCGTCGCGTCGAGTCGATCCACCGCCGCCGCCACGTCCACGTCGCCGCCGGTGAGGGGCACGTCCGCGGTGCGGCACCTCGTGGCACCGGTGCCGAGGTCGGCGACGAGCCGGTCCACGATGCGCTCCGCCATCGACCGGTAGGCGGTGAGCTTGCCGCCGGCGACGGAGATGACCCCGGACGGACCGACCCACACCTCGTCGCGCCGTGAGAGCTCTGACGGCTTCGCGCCGCTGTCCGCGCCGCCCTCGGGTGCGATGAGCGGACGAACGCCGGCCCACATGCTGAGGACGTCGCGGGGAGCGAGCGGTTCGATCGCGAAGGTGCGCGCCATCGCGTCGAAGAGGTACTGCACGTCGTCGCCGTCGATCTGCGGCCACTCGTCGGGGCGCGCGTAGAACGTGTCGGTCGTGCCGAGGTAGGTGACCGGTCCGGAGTGGACTGCGAACACGGGGCGCCGGTCCGCTCCGAGGGTGATGACGGTGTCGCGCACCGGCAGCCGCGAGTGCGCCACGACGACGTGGATGCCCTTGGTGAGCGCCAGGCGCGCTGGTCGTGCCCGGTCCTCCATCGCCCGGACGGCGTCGACCCAGGGTCCGGCGGCGTTGACGACCGAGCGGGCGCGCACGACGGCTCCGAGGTCCTCCTCGGGGAGAGCGCCACGGACCTCGACCCCGGCGGCTCGACCGTTGGTCCCGACGAGGATCCGCGTCACCGGGGCATGGGTGAGCACCGCCGCCCCGGCGGCGGCAGCGGAGCGCACGTTGGCGAGCGTCAGCCGGGCGTCGTTGGTGAGGAACTCCGGGTAGACGACGCCTGCGGGGAACTCCTCGGAGGCCAGGGTGGGCTCGAGCGCGAGCAGTTCGTCGGCGTCGAGGGTGCGGTGCCGCTCCGATCGGGGGACCTTCCCGAGGCGTTCGAACGCGGTCAGGCCGGCTCGCATCGTCGCGATGCCCCGGCGGCTGCCCGGCATGACGAACGGGCTCAGCTGCGTCAGGTGAGGGGCGATGCGACGCAGCACCTGGCGCTCGGTCGCAGCTTCGCGCACCAAGGCGACGTCGCCCTGGGCGAGGTAGCGCAGCCCACCGTGGATCATCTTCGAGCTGCGTGAGGAGGTGCCCGACGCGACGTCGCGCGCTTCGACGAGCGCGACGCGCAGCCCCCGCTGCGCCGCGTCGCGTGCGACCCCGGCGCCGGTGATGCCGGCTCCGATGACGACGACGTCGAAGGTGTCCGCCTCGAGCCGGGCGAACGCGGCGTGCCGGTCGCGCTGGTCGAGCGCACCGGGGGCAGTTGGAGCGGGGGTCATCGGAGCGGACCGTATGATCATGGACATGCAACTGGAATTGCACTCTGTGCATGAGCAGCGGGCCGTTGCAGGGCCT